>NYWY01000052.1 GCA_002685335.1 Planctomycetaceae bacterium | reverse complement strand
GGCCGACCCCGATCGCAACCCCGACCGCGAACCCGCAGGCAGCTGGAGCGAGACCGAGTTCACCGGCACCGGCTTCCCGAAGGTCTTCTACCTGCGCTATCACCTGTACCGACACTCGTTCCCGCTGATGGCGATCGGCCGCTGGCTCGAGGCACGGCGCGGGTAGGGGACGGGGAGACGCGCGGCGGCGAGCACGTCGCCGAAGCGCTGGCCGACTCTATGTACATCCCAAATTTCGGCCGTCACGTTTGGCTTTCGCCTTGCCACTATCACCCTCGGGGCCCGGGCGGGGGTCGTGGTTTTGATTCGCCGATTGGCGATGGCGTTTGCGGTCGACTTCGACGGCGACGGTGCCGTGGGCGGAAGCGACCTCGGAAGACTGCTTGCGAACTGAAGTTTTCGCCAGCCGTTGTGCGCAGAACCTGTCGTGAAGAAATCAATCGCCCCGTGCCGACTCGTTCGGTTCGGGGCGGTTTCTTCGTGACCCGGGCAGATTCTTCTCGGTTTAAATCGAATGCGGCGGGGTTCGCGCCTTGTGTCCTGGAATCCCCCAGCGATCCTCGAACCGGGGTGGGATCGACGTCCGTACATCGGATGTCCTGGTCGCGACGACCTGATTTTCGTCGTCGCTTGAACCAGAATCGTCGGGGGATGCACAGGAGACTTCCCCCGCGATCGCCGGCAGCATGATGGCCGGCAGAGGTGCTCGTCGATCGTTCCCATGCTGTGTCGACGATGAACCTCCGACCGAACGCCCGGGCCCGTTTCGACGGGGCCGGGCGCGGTCGTTTTTGCGACCACGCGGAAGCGGCGGGTTCCTCCCACACCGTCGCGGTCCTCACGGACGGCTCGGTCGCCTGCTGGGGACGGAACGAGTACGGCCAGTGCACGGTCCCCAGCGGCATCGGCACGCCGGAGAACCCGGTCGCGAGCGTCTCCGCGGGTAGCAGCATCACCGTCGTCGTCCTCGCGGTATCGACGACCAAGCCGTGTCCCCCCGATTTCGACGGCGATCGCCTCGTCAGGGGCAGCGACCTGGGGTTGATGTTCATCGACTGGGGAACGTGCGGCGACTGCCCCTGAGCGGAGCGAGCGGTTCATCCGATCACGGGGATGCCGTCTTCCACGTCGACGGATCCGCGCCGAGCTTTCGGCCCTCGTCCGAGAGCGCCTGCATCGTCTTCGCATCGAACATGCTCATCGGGTTCGGGGCCGCGAGTTCCTTCTCGGCCGCGATCCACCGGACCTCGACCTCGCCGTCGCCGCGTAGCCGGGTGATTTCGGCCAGGGCGTAGAGGTGACGCAGCGAGGTGATCTCCCCGGAGGTGAAGACCAACTGGAACGCCCGGTCCGCGACCGAGGGCCAGGTCGGCTCCGAGACCGCGGAGGGAATCCGCAGGTTCCCGTTGAGGATCACCCAGTAGCGGGTCTTCGGGATCGGGGTACCGGGATACATCTTCTTCCACAGGCCCCCGAAGGTCTGGTCGACCGCCGAAGCCCTTCCCCCCGTGTAGAAGTTGCCGATCGCGCCGCCGTCGACGTAGAGGTTGCCGTCGATCTCCCGCGGAGGAAAGACCGCGGGAATCGCCGAGGAGGCGAGGATGATCTCACGCAGCAGCGTCGAGTCCTTCGCCTTGACCGCCTGGCGCGCAGCCTCGGAGAAGTCGAACACGCCGGGAACCTGCTCGTCGATGTTGCTGGCCTGGATCATGAGGACCCGGCCCTCGGTCGTCGCCTGGTCGATGCGTTTGGCGAACCCCAGATCGAGGATCGACTGGAGATCCCGTTCGATCCCCGAGAGCTCCATGAGGCTGGCGTTCTCGGGATAGAAGGAGAGTGGTTCCCGAAGCCTTGCCCAGTCGGGCTTGGGATTTCGGAAGAACTGGTCGATGCGGGTTCGCGATTCGTCGGTGCCGATGTAGGCGAAGGGGGCGATGAAGGCCCCGGTGCTGACGCCCGAGACGCCGTCGAAGGTCGGCAGGGCGTCGGGGCCCGCGGGGACGGTCGCCCACCCCAGGAGGAAACCGGCACCGAACGCGCCGTTGGCCCCGCCTCCGGAGAGGATCAGGAAGTCCATCGTGGCCCCGGGGTCCTGCTGCTGCCGGGCGTGCATGCGCTTGACCAGGGCCAGGGTGTTGCGGTCCTTGGTCGTGACCAGCCCGTCGAGGATCGCCTGCCGCCGCTGGTTGAGTTCGGCCTTGGACACCGCAGGCCGCGGTGGCATGATGCTGGTTTCCTGGATGACCGGGGCGAGCAGGTAGACCAACGTCAGGAGTCCCGCGAAGAACAGGAAACCAAGCAGGAACGAGACGGCGGCGAGGCGTCGTCGGTGAGGATGGCAGCCTTTGTCGGGCCTGGATTCTCTGGGAGGCATGGTGATGCGGTTCTCTTTCTCGTGGTGGTCGACTCGGGCCGGTGGCCCCGGGTGGCGTGGAGAGTCGGTGGTCAGCCGATCTTGAACATCATCCGAGCGGCTTCGACCCCGAGGATGCTCGTCCGGCCGTCGACGTCCGCGGTGGGGTCGAGTTCCACGACGTCCATCGCGATGCACCCGCCGTGGGCGGCAAGTCGTTCGAGCACCCGCATCACCTGTTCGGCTCGAAGGCCTTCGGCGACCGTGAGGTTGACGCCCGGAGCCTCGGTCGGGTCGATGACGTCGAGGTCGAAGCTCAAGGCGAAGGCACCGCCGTCGGGGGCGATGCGCTCGAGCACCCGCTCGGCGATGGACTCGGGGGAATCGGTTCGAAACACATCGCCATGAAGCAGAAGCGGAAGCGGCGATGCCGCATCGGTCGAGACGCGTGCCCGTTCACCTGGATCGAGGTCACGGGCCCCGAGGAACACGACGCGTCGAGAATCGAAGACCCCGGTCTCGCCGACGACGTCGTCGAGCGGAGCGACGCGATGCCCGAGCAGGGCGGCCGCGGGCATGCCATGCGGGTTCCCGCTGGGAGTCGTGTCCGGGGTGTTGAGATCGGCGTGGGCGTCGAACCAGAGCAGGCCGAGGGAAGGGGCGTCCTCCGGCACGATCGCGTCGTGTCGTCGGCACCAGCCGGTGGCGACCCCCGACATGGAACCCGCCGCGAGCGTGTGGTCGCCACCAAGCACCAGGGGGATCGAATCGGTTGCGACGGCATCCCGGCATCGGTCGTGCAGGGCCCTGCACATCGTTCGCAATGGTCCCCATTCCGGCCGTCGAGACTCCGGATCGGGTCCGCGACGAATGGTGGTGCCGCGCGGAAGATCGTCCACCACGACGTCGCCGGTATCCACGACCCGTCGGCCGGCGATCGTTCCGATTCCTGCGGCCCGAAGGGCGGGGGGGCCGCCGGCGGCTCCGGCTCCAGCTCCGCCATGGTCGACGGGCGCACCGATGACCTCGATCATTCCAACACCCGGTTCGGGCGGAGAGTTGGACTTCGGGACGGCCATGGAGGGCAGTCTCCCCGATCCCGGGCCATCGTGCGGGATCGAGGGGTTGGAATCGCCTCGGAAGCGCCATCCAAACATAGACTCGCGGCATGAACATCCGGGAAATCAAGCATCGTGGCGTCTCCCCGCTCGGCGGGTCTCTGGTCGCCGTCCTCCTCCTCCTTCTGACCGGCGTCGTCGGGGCTCATCCGCCGGATCTGTTCCCGTCGCACTACGAGGCGAGGGAGCGTCACGCCGACATGTGGCTGGACGTCCCGGACTGGGAGGACGAGACCGATCCCTTCAAGCAGATCGACGACCTGCTGCCCACGCCGAACGAGGTGCGACTGGCCTCGGGCGCCCCGGGGCCGGACTACTGGCAGAATCGCGCCGATCACGACATCGCGGTCCGACTCGATCCGGTCGATCACCGGCTCGAGGGATCCGAGTCGATCACCTATCACAACCACAGTCCGCACGTCCTCGACTACCTCTGGGTGCAGATCGACCAGAACCGATTCCGCAGCGACTCGCTCGGACGGCTCTCGAGCAACGCCCCGGACCTCGAACGCGATCAATCGACCCGCTGGATGCGTCAGCAGATGGAACAGCTCGACTTCGAGGGCGGGGCCGACATCACCCGCGTCGAGTTCGCCGACGGCTCGCCGCTGCCGCACGTCATCAACGGCACGATGATGAGACTCGACCTTCCCGAGCCTCTGGTCCCCGGGGATACGACGACCTTCGAGATCGACTGGAACGCCGCCATCGTCCCCAGCACCACCATGCGGGCTCGATCCGGCTACGAGATCCTCGACGACGGCATGCCGATCTACGAGATCGCCCAGTGGTTCCCGCGCATGGCGCCCTACACCGACAACGACGGCTGGCAGAACAAACAGTTCAAGGGGGGCAGCGAGTTCGCCCTGGAGTTCGGCGACTACGACCTGGCGATCACCGTCCCGGAGACTTTCGTGGTCTCGGCGACTGGTGAACTGACCAACGCCGAAGAGGTCATGACCGAGCTCCAGCGGGAACGGATGGCCGAGGCCCGCACCGCCGATCGTCCGATGTTCGTGATCACCCCGGAGGAAGCGCTGGCCAACGAACTCCGCGATCAGGAGCTCTTCGGCAGCGAGGAGCGAAACGATCGACGCGCTGAACGCACCTGGCGGTTCCGCGCGGAGGACGTTCGCGATGTCGCCTGGGCGGCGAGCCCGACCTTCATCTGGGATGCCTGGGGGGTCGAGGTCCCGCGAAGCGACGAAGACGTCACGATGGCGATGAGCTTCTGGCCCAACGAGGGCGAGCCGCTCTGGAGCCGCTACTCGACCCAGTCGATCGCCCACACCATCGAGGTCTACTCCGAGCACTGCATCCCGTATCCGTATCCCGTCGCGATCAGCGTCAACGGGCCGGTGGGGGGGATGGAGTATCCGATGATCTGCTTCAACGGCCCGCGACCGGAGGCGGACGGCACCTACAGCGAGCGGACCAAATGGGGCCTGATCGGTGTGATCATCCACGAGGTCGGTCACTTCTGGTTCCCGATGATCATCAACTCCGACGAGCGGCAGTGGACCTGGATGGACGAGGGACTCAACACGTTCGTCCAGTTCCTCGCGATGGAGACCTGGGAGGACGAACCCCGGACCCGTCGTGGCGAACCCGCCTCGATCATCGACTACATGGTCAGCGAACGGCAGCGGCCGATCATGAGCCACGGGGAGTCGATCATCCAGAAGGGCCCCAACGCCTACGCCAAGCCCTCGGTCGCATTGAACATCCTGCGGGAGACGGTCATGGGCCGGGAGCTCTTCGACCACGCCTTCCGAACCTTCTGCGAGCGTTGGGCGTTCCGGCGGCCCGAGCCCGGCGACTTCTTCCGCACCATGGACGACGCCAGCGGCATCGACCTCGACTGGTTCTGGCGAGCGTGGTTCTACAGCACGCAGCACGTCGACATCGCCACCGAACGGGTGCTCGACTACACGATCGAACCCCGGGACCCGGAGCTGCTGAAGCCGATGCTTCTCGAGGAGCGGGACGCGATCCGGACCACCCGATCCCGCGAGCGAAACGCCGACCTGCCGAAGCGGAGCGAGCGATACCCGGAGCTTCTCGACTTCTACAGTCGATTTGACGAGCTGCAGATCACCGATGGCGACCGTCGTCGATTCGAGCGGTTCATGGCGAAGTTGAACGAGGACGATCGAGCGGTCTTCGAGGCGGTGGGGAATCGGCCACTCCACTTCTCGGTGGTTCGATTCCGAAATCATGGCGGCGTTCCGATGCCGCTCCCGCTGGAGATCCACTACACCGACGACACGGTCGAGGAGGTCGTGCTCCCGGTGGAGATCTGGAAGCAGGATCCGACGGTGGCCACCAGGATGTTCGTCGGCCCGGCCGGGATCGCCCGGGTGATCCTCGATCCCTATCGCGAGATCGCGGACGCGGACCGGACGAACAACGCCTACCCGCCGGAGGTCATCGCCGGACGCTTCGGGCTGACCCCCTCTCGGGATCGCTCGAATCCCATGCAGGCGGCAGCCGCTCGCGATGGCCGACCGGCGGTCGAGCGTTCCGCGATCCGGATCGCGGTCGCGATCGTGCCGACCTGGGACGAACTCGCGGGCGAGGGAGACACGCCGATCGGCCTGGCGGGTCGACTGATGACCGATCTGGATCCCACCCTGCTGGTGGACCCCTGGGAACGGCCGATGGCCCTGGAATTCTCCAGCAATCCCGAGGTCGAAGCCGGCGGGGAGGCGATTCTGGCCACTCTTCGAAGCGATGGCCGTGACGGACGCCGTGGAACCGACGATGATGTCGTTCTGGTGATCCTCGCCGACGGCCAGGTCCGCGACGAGGAGACGTATCTTGGATCCGGATCGGGAGAAGATCGATGAGTCGATTCAGGAAGATGTTGGCGATGGTGCTGTCGACGTTCGCATGCGTGGCGACCCTGCAGGGGGCGGATGCGGGCGCGATCGAGGCGCCGCCGGGGCCGATCGCGACCATCGAAGCGGACGTGATCTACGGCCGAGCGGATGCGCTTGCGATGACCTACGACCTCCTGAAACCCACCGCCCCCGCGAATGGTGCGACCGTGATCTTCATGGTGAGTGGAGGATGGGTCTCCCGCTGGTTCGATCCGCGGCTCGCGATGATGCCGGAGATCCGAGGCATCTCACTGGTCCACGATCTCCTGGTCGATGGGTATCACGTGGTGATGCTTCGGCACGGAAGTTCGCCGCGATACAAGGTTCCCGACGCCGCCGATCACGTGGAGAAGGCGGTCCGGCATCTTCGCGAGAACGCCGAGGAACGCGGGCTCGATCCCGAACGAATCGGTTCCTTCGGATTGAGCGCCGGTGGTCATCTCTCGTTGCATCTGGCCACTCTCGGGGGTGAGCGGGTTCCCGGCTATCTGCGACGCTCCCGGTCGGGTTCGGAATTCGAGGGACGTCGCAAGGCGGCGCCGATCGCGGCCGCGGTGGCCTGGTTCCCGCCGGTGGAACTGGTCTCCTTCGTCGGTCCGAACGAGCGATATCCGGCGATGGACTTCGATCCGGAGCTCGCGGAACGCGTCTCGCCCATCCGTCACGTCGACGCTCAGGATGCGCCGGTGCTGCTCCTGCACGGAACCGAGGACAGCGTCGTCATCCCCCGGGCCAGCGAAGCGATGAAGGAAGCCTACGACGAGGCCGGGCTCGAGTCCGAACTTCATATCTTCGAAGGGGCCGGCCACGGCTTCGAAGGCGACGACGCCCGACGGTCGTCCGAACTGGCCAAGGCGTGGTTCGACCGATGGCTTCGGGATGCCGAAGACGCTCAAGACGCCGGAGACGCGCCGGTCGAACGGACGGCGTCTTGACGTCTTCGAATTCCACCGCCACGTCCGGCACGGGGCCGCTGCATGCCTTCAACCTGGTCTTGATCACGATCTGCGTCGCGACCCTGGTCGCGGCGACGGTGACGCTGATCGCCCTGATCTGGGGATCGGATCTCGGTGACCTCGCGGAACGAGCGTTCGCCACCATTGGATTGGTCTGCGTGTCGAGCATCTTCGGACTGCTGGTCAATCGGATCGTCGGTGGCCGACTCGATTCCATCCTCCCGAAGATCTGCTGGTTCGCATCCTGGGCCTGCATCGTCGGCGGGGTCGGGGTGGGGGCGGCGGCGATCTGGCTGAACGAAGCCAACGAGGACATCCTGCTCAAGACCCTCGCCACCCTGTTGGTGCTCTTCATCGCCAGCACCATCGGGATCGCGCTGGCCGGAAGTCTCGGCATGGCCTCTTCCCAACGAGATTCCTGACCGATCGCCCGGTTCGGGGTTCGGGTGGGAGAATTCCCATCTCTCCGCACGGAGCGCGAACCTTTCCGGACCGTGGTCGTAGAACGGGAGTCGTGATCGCGAACGTGGTTTCCGCGAAGCACGATGTGGACGGCGGTTTTCCGGTTCGTCCGTTTCAATGTGTCTCTCTCTCAGGCTCGGGGAGTCATGGACGGTTTCACCGTCGAGGGTGTCTCGTGCAAGGCATTGCACGAAAACGATTCATGCAAACCGTCGAAGCATCCGGAGGCTTCGACTTCGTGATGAATCGCTGCCCTCGACTCCCCGAGTCCTTTCAAGGACCGTGAGGTATGTGTCCTTGTCGGTCGGTCTCGTCGGTGTTATCTCGAGATCATCCGACAGCCGAGTGGCGGCCTCCCGTTCGTGCGACGGGAGGTCGTCTTCTCGGCGCAACGCGACACCGGCGCTCAGGCCGGGACTTCGACTTCGATCTTCAGAATGGATCCGTCCCGCGACCGCAGGCGATCGGCGAGCACCCGATCGAGGCGGTCGCCGTCGATCGACCGGACCTCCCCGGAATCCTCGTGCACCCGCAGCGTCGGAGGCCCATCGACCCGGTGGTAGATCACCGGCACACCGCAGACCTGAAAACCGAGTCCGTCGGCGGGGATGACGATCGGGACGCCCGGTCGCCCGGCGTGGGTGGGCAACGTCCATTCCGCGGGCTCCGCCGTCCATTCACCGGGTTCCACCAGCATGGGTTCGAAGTGGAGTTCGCCGTCGACCGCTCGCACCCCGAGTTCCATTCGCCGGGTCAGGAGCTCTTCCTTCACCTGGCCGGTCATGCCGGGCTGTCGGGCCTGGCCGTCCCCATTGGAATGGGAGTAGGCGTCGATGGGAAGGGCACCGAATCGAGCGGCATCCATGCGGAAGCCGAGTCCGTCCCGAACCCGGTGATACCCGTGGACCAGGCGATCGATGGTCGCTGCGTCCGCACCGGAGTCCCGGGCCGCGAGTGCGCATTCGCCCACCGCGACCAGAAGCTTGGCGACCATGTGCCAGTAGGTGCATCCGATTCCTTCGTAGCCGTACATTCCGCCCGAACGTCCGGTGAAGGCATGGTGGTCGAAGATTGATTCGTACGCGTCGAAGATCGCGTCGCGCTGGGCGGCGACCCGATCGGTCAGCGTCGGTTCGAGCTCGAGTTCGTCCAGCACCCGGATCACGTCTCGACCGTTCACCAGGGAGGCGGCGAAACGCATGACTCCGGAGTCGTCTCGTTCGACCAGACGGCGGTCGCCGGCATCCGCGAGTTCGCGAAGCAGGGGGAGATCGATCTGCACGGGATCGGGAACCAGTCCCTTGTCCAGGAGGGCGGGAATGTCCCGGCCGGGCTGGAGCATGAAGGTGTCGAGGTCCGTGCGGTGCAGATCCGACCGGAAGAGGGCTTCGATCAGATCCGCGGATTCCGCTGGCGAGAGCACGCCGGCGGAGAGAACCGCGACCTGTCCTTCGAGCATCTCGGGAAGGCGGCGGATGCTCGCGGTCCCGGGACCGGTCCGAAGCAGGTTGTAGCCGTGGGCGAGTCCGTCCTTCCGCTGGTTGGCGACGATCGCGTGATCGAGCCAGGCGAGGGTGAGATCGCAGAAGGTGAGGATCGCGGTGGGGGCGACGGAAACCTCGGGACGCCCGAATTCGACGTGACGACGATGTTCGAAGCCTCGGCCGAGGGCATCGAGCACTCGGCGGCGAGCGTGATCATCGATGGTGGGTGATCCGAGGAGGCCGCGCTCCGACTGCAGGACGCCGGTGGTGGTCTCCAGCCAGCGGGCGGTGGCTTCGGAGAATCGAAGGTCGTCGGCCCGCTCGGCGAAGATCCCGCGAAGCACTGCGACGTGTCTTCGAAGCTGGCAGGCGGTCACCATCGACAGCCCGTATCCGGCGAGAGCGTTGTTGGCGTCGTTCCATTCGGGACGCTGCGTGTTCATCCAGATGCCGCCATCGGGCACCAGCGAACACGTCTTGGCCAGGACCGGGATCAGCAGCTTCTCGGCGAAGCTGCTGAGGACCACGCCCGCGGCGTCATGAACCAGCCGTCCATCCGGACCGATGGTCTCGACCCTGGCCATGCTGGCATCGTGGGCGGGCTGATCGAAGGTGATCGATCGTCGGGGATCCTTCACCAGTGCGTCGTGATCCGCGAGGCGGTAGGGAACATCCGCGGAGGAGAAGATCTCCCGGTCGAGCCAGGTGGGAAGTCGTTCCGGGGCCACCGCCCGGGATGCTTCCAGGAGTCGGGTGAGGTAGACGATCTGGTGATCGCCCCAGTAGCCGAGATTCGCCCACGGATTGTTCGGGTCGGGCATCTCCCAATCGATGCCTTCCCGGGTGATGCGGTAAGCGTTGAAGCCGTCCGGGGTCGTCGCATTGACGAATTTCGCGATCATCTGGTCGAGCCATCCCGGATGGGCCAGGGCCAGGGCCTCCCAGTTCTGGAAGATGTCCCGCCAGTTGCCTTCGTAAGAGAGAAGGCGATGTCCTTCGGCGTCGCGGATCCGGATGTTGAATCGGTTCCACGGCCGGCTGGGATCACCGTGGCGTCTTCCAAACCAGAAGGGGAGATATTCCAGGGAGAGGCGTTCGAGATCGGCATCACCCGTCGCGGCCGCCTCTTTCACGAGAGTGGCCCGTTCGATGATCTCCTTGTCGGGACGGGTATCCAGCCAGGTCGCGTGCCTGCGGGCGACGTCTCGATTGCGCAGATGGCAGAACACGGTCCAATCGCCCCACGGGAGGGTCTCCCGGTCGAAGGGGATGCCACCACGCATGTCGTTGTAGAGCGTGTTGGTCCGATGGTGGGCATCGGCGATCGGATCGCCGGAGTGCTGGAGGCCGTCGGTCTCGGCGGAGATCGCATCCATCGCGGCGGACGTGGCCGCGACCTCCTGATCGAGTTCCGATTCCAGATCGCGTCCGGCGGCGAGTCGGTCGCGGATGCCCGCGACCCGGGTCTGCGATCGATGCACGTCGGCCACCGTCGACCAGGCCGCGTCGTCTCCGGGAGCCAGTTCGAGGGTCGCATGTCGGAGATAGCCGGTCGATCGACCCACCACGCGGAAGGTGGCGCGAGGCGCCTCGCCGCGGGCGAATCGTTCGGACTCGGCCGCGTCGAGGACGATCGAGGATCCCGGGAGGCCGGTGCCCCACGCCACGGTCGCGGTCAGCGACTCCGCGGGTTCGGCCCGATCGGTGAGGGCCGATTCCATGGTGACCGCCGCGAGACCGTCGGTCCCCACGAGTTCGGCCCGGGTGTAGGCGTTGATGAGGCAGCTCATGCTCTGCATGACGCCGACTCCGGCTCCTCCCGCCACCAGATCACGGAGTCCGTCCATCACTTCGATTCGTCGGGTGCCGCCGCGGTCGTCAAGACGGGAGATCTTGACTCGGCGAAGGATTCCGGACCGATCGGAGAAGCACCAGCAGGCGGTCGCCTGCAGGCCGAGGCCTTCATGGATCTCGTCGAGGAGGAGACGGTCGCCCGCGGTCGAGCGGGCGAGGCTTCGCTTGATGTCGGCGGAAGGACGACCGGTGAACGGTTCCCAGACGACGCCGTTCTCTCGAATCCCGGTCCATCCCCCGGAGAACCCCTGCACCTGGTGCAGGAGATCGTCGGTTCGATAGGGGAAGAGCGAACCCTCGGCGTTCACCCGGCCGGCCGCGAGGCCGCCGGCGGAAGACGCATAGAGCCAGTGATCGCTGGGACTCACCACGCCGACCAGGAACGGCTCGAGGCGATCCACGTTCGGAACCACGTAGTACTCGGTTCCGTCGATGATCTCCAACCCTTCCACGTGGCCCGTGGTCATTCCATTCCTCTCGGTCATTGGTGTGCGTGTGTCAGTGGACAAGGACGATGTCGACGCCGTCGGCGCTGGCACTGCTCATGATCCCGTCGATCACCACCTGGGTGTCGAGCGCCCAGCGAGGCCATCGTGGATCGATGGGCTCCATTCCCGTCGCGATTCGCGAGAAACATTCGATCATCTCCGCTTCCTGGACGCAATCCGGAACCACGATGCGTTCGTGATGACGCTGATGGGCGGCGTCACCTTCGGTCAGCGAGGATTCGGTTTCGATGTCCAGCACGGCTTCGGTCGGACTGCCGATCACGAAGTCGTGCATCCACATGGCGGCATTTTTTCCCACGATCTCGACCCACTGTCGGAGCGGATGACGGAACGAGCACTGGAATCGGGCGATCCGAGGACCTTCGGTCCCGTCGAACTGCAGTTCGCCGGTGGTGTGGATCGGAACCCCGTCTCGCGTCTCATGGTGTCGAGCACGAATGATCGTCGGCAGGCCGCCCATCGCGATCAGGGCGATGCGGACGTTGTACCACCCGAGGTCACCGACGCATCCCAGCGGCTCGGTGTCCAGCGAGGTCCGGATGTTGGACTCGAAGAACGACGCCTCCGCCCGGAACGTGAACGCGGTCTCCACGAGGGTGGGTTCCGGTCCCAGTTCCGGAAGCCGTTCGAGAAGGCGCTCCATCCGGCGGTGGTGCATGAACATCACCCCGTCCATGAACTGGACTCCGGCATCGGCACACGCCTCGATCATCTCCCGGACGCCTTCGGAGTGCGGAGCGACAGGTTTTTCCGAGAGCACGTGCTTGCCGGCACGAGCCGCCGCGACGACCACATCTCGGCGGAGGGTGGTGGGAAGCGGTACGTAGACCGCGTCGATCTCGGGATCCGCCAGCAGCGCCGCGTAGCTGCCGTGGGCGCGATCGAGACCGTGCTCCTCGGCGAAGGCGGCGGCACGATCAAGGGTGCGACTGGCGATCGCGACCGGGATCGCGTGGGGAGCCAGATGCATGGCTCGAACGACCTTGCGGGCGATTCCAGCGGTGCCGATCACCCCCCAGCGGCATGTCTCTTGGAGTTCGGTCATGAATGCATTCCAGCGTTGCGGGCCGTCATGGTAGCGGCGGACGAAGCGATCAAGCACCGGAACCGCCGGGTTTCATCACCGTCCGTCCGACCGATTGCTGGAAAAGGTGGACCCTGGTTCGAAGCGGCGATCGATCAGGGTGCTCGCGCGGCCAGCGGAGTGACGCGGATCCGGGTGACTTCCCGACTGCGGCCCGCGGCCGGAGGATGAATCGACTGCTCGACCAATCGAGCTTGCAGGAGCAGGGGCGCATCCAGTCGCACACGGATTTCGCCCCGTCCGTCCGCCTCGATCGTCCGACGTTGGGTTTCCTTCGCCGCATCCGGGTCGCGGAGTCGGCGGCGGTATTCGATCTTGAGTCGGGCGGTGGTCGCGATGCCGGTTTCCACCGCCGCATCATCGGTCTCGAGCAGGGTCCACGTCGCCTCGATGCGAGCCGGTATTCCGGATTCCAGCAAGGTCCAGGTCGCGGTCCAGCTGGCCCCCGGAGCGATGGGTTCCGACGGGAGGAGTGGTTCGGCCAGACTCATCGCGGCCACCAGTCTTCGCGTCTCGAATTCCGCCCGACGATCCGGCTCCGGAAGCCGGACCATGATGTCCAGTGGAACCAGTCCGCTGGTGTCGTATCGCTGGGTGATCATCGCACCGTTGGTCCGGGAGATCGAACGGTTGCTGATCGCCTCGAATTGAATGGCGCTCTTCATCGCGTTCGAATCGCTGTTCGCCGGTCGGTTGGTCTTCGACCCCGTGACGCCCTTCGCGTCGACTGCCTGCCGCGGCGGTGCCTCGCCGGCGCCGTCGACCGGAGCATCGGGTTTCGGTTCCGCGGCGTCGCCTTCCGCGTCGTCGTCATTCATGGCCGCTTCGCGGGCTTCGGCGGGAGGGCGAAAACCCACCAGGCGGGCGGCGCCGTTCTCCACCCGCCACCGGACGAGCATGTCGTCGGTCGATGGATCGGAGGCCAGCCGCCCGGAAATGGTCCAGAGCTTCTCGATCGGTGGACGAGTGAAGCCGGCGATCAACACGCGGGGATCGACGCTGTCCAAATCCGGTCTTTCCAAAGTGGTCGGAACCGTGCGGGTGGCGACCTGCATCCGACGCTCGACTCGTTCCGCCGGTCGCCAACGCACGACGGTGGGATTGCCTTCACCGGTGCTCAGCAGGGTGACCGGGGCGGTGCGATTGCGTTCGTCGGTCTGGGACTGTGCGAGGGCGGGCACGCAGACGGACAGGACCGCGGCGGCGAGAACGGCGGCCATTCGGTCGTGGAGGGCGGTTCGAGCAGGGAGTCGGTGGTGCATCGTGAGTTCCGAAATCGAGGGGTCTTCAAGGTACCTCGTCGGCGGTCGTGGCACGAACTCGCGCGGCGATCCTCGAGGCCGATGGTGGGGGCAGGTTCAGTCGTGCGACTTCAGGACCGGTATTTCGATCTCGAATCGGCAGGGCCGTACCACGGAGAGCTCCGGAGGGATGGCGATGCCCGGTTCTCCGAAACGTGCCGACCGATCGACCCGTCCGGCCCACTTGAAGAGGTCCAGATCATTCGAGTCGAATCGAAGGGTGATCCGTGTCCCCTCTGACAAGCCGTGGAATTCGGGAATCCGATAGCCGCGGAGAAAGCCGTTTTTGGAGGGGTCACCTTCGCGGTTTCGGGCGGTGGTCCGGCGTTGTTCCTCGATGCTGGGATAGTGGAGGACGCCGCCGGATTGATTGAGATGATCAAGGTCGATCAGCACCGTCCGCGATTCGCCGTCGACGTCGGATTCCAGTTCGATCCGTGGCGTTCCCAGAATGGCGGGATGATGACGAGCCATGCCCAGGGTGAGGGTCGTGGTGAACCCGTCGGAACCGACCTGCAGCCGGGAGTGTGCTTCAAGGTCCGCGGCAATCGCCTCGCAGTCGGCGACATCGGCACGAACCTCCGGTGGAGGCACCTGGAGAATCTCGATCGGCGTCGAGAGTTCGTGCCGCCTGGACTCCGATCGTCGAGTTCCTCCTCGCTCGATCAGGGCGATTTCGACCGTGACCGAAAGCTCCTGCGCTCCGAGCGGAAATGCCACGCCGTCGGCCCGCCAGGTGACGTCGCGATCATTTCCGAACGCCTGGTTGGGAGGCCAGGGCGTGTCGGTGCGGGTGCGGACGGGGAACGGCGCTTCGTAGTTCGAGAGGGATCTCGAGGCGACCCGGACTTCGAGTCGAAGGGGAGCGGCTCGGGCCGCAAGGATCGACTGGTACCGATCGACCTGAAGGTCACCCTTGAGGTCGAGGCGGAAGTTCATTTCGTGGGTGGAGGAGCGTTCCGGCGTCAGGGTGATCGTGGGCCAGAGTGACGGGATCGCGAAGAAGTCCTCGTCCGCGACGAGTCCCGCGCCCCATCCCTCGACCAGCAGTTTCCGTCCGGTGGCGCCGCCATGCCGTGGTTCATCAAGTCGGTCCAGCACGCCTTGCGAGATCGTCTGCAATCGCTCGAGTGGGAGGGAACCGGCGCATCGCCGGCGGTCGACTTCCTGGAAGACCGGTGCCGACAGATCGTCGGAAAGCCGTATCGCGATCGGTACATCCACCGAGACCAACCAGTCGGTCGGGGTGAACGGGAGCCGTCGAAGATCCAAGGCCAGGGTCACCACCAGCATCACGCAGGCGGTCGCGATTCCGAGAAAACCCCAGCGACGGCAGAAGTGTCGGCGACGGATCTGGGCGGGGGATGCGGGGGATTCGTCGACACTTCCGATCAAGGAACGACCGCATTCCGAGCACCGTCGATGCTCATCCGGCGTCGCCGTGAGGTCGTAGCCGCAATGGCGGCAGTGCCGACCACCACGAGGCAGCGGCCGCACGCCGGCCAGTGCGGTCACCAACGAGACGAACAGGATGGCGGTACTGGTGATCCAGAAGGTGTCGGCGTTCATCGGGAGGCCCCCGGGAACATGATAGGTCTTCGCCGAAAGCGAGAAAATCGCCGCCCGATCAGAACGGCGGCGTGGATCGGAACGTCATCGGCGCGGCGTCGTCCGGATGGGTGATCCAGAGTCGGGAGGCGTGAAGGCACAGCCGTCGCGTCGCTTCACGCCAGGGTGTCGGGGCGTAGAGGTCGTCGCCCAGGATCGGATGGCCGATCGCCTTCAGGTGGAGCCGGAGCTGGTGACTCCGTCCGGTCCGGGGTTCCAGTTCCAGTCGGGCGATGGGAAGTCGGGCATCCGCGTCGGGTGATGCGAGGTCGTGGCCGAGATCCCCGAGGTGTCCTCGACTGGTCACTCGCCATCGGGTCTGACTGGGCTTGCCCCGTTCGTGGTCGACCAGTTGGAGCGGAGGATGATCCATGTCCTTCCGAATCGGGAGGTCGATGTCGCCCGAGTCCGCGTCCGGATGCCCGGCGACCAGGGCGTGGTAGGTCTTCTCGGTTTCGCGGTCTTGAAACTGTCGACTGAGTTCACGGTGGGCTTCGGCATCGAACGCCATCACGATCACGCCGCTGGTATCTCGGTCGAGCCGATGCACGATGCGAGCTCCGGGGTGGGCCGCCGCGACCCGGGTCGCCAGGCAATCCGCCTTTTCGGGGCCGATGCCGGGGACGGACAGGAGGCTGGTCGGCTTGTCCAGCACGATCAGTCGCTGGTCGCGGTGAATGACGGGGGGAACCGGGGTCACGGAGCCATGTATCCGGGAGGGAATCGAGGGCGGGCGAAGGTATAGACTACGTCGTTCGCGAAAGTGATCACCGCGATGTTTCCGAGACCGTGTGCCTTTCTCGTCGGAGCCGATTCCATGAGCCGAATCTCGTTCACCATGACTCGTTTCGTTGTCCTCGCCTTCTTCGTCGGCGTCGGGGCGGAAATCGCCCCGGGTCAGGACCGGACCTCGACCGAACCCGCGACTTCGGAGGACTGGAGGGCGATGGAGGGTGCGATTCTCGGTGATCCCGTCCAGCTGACCTTCGGTGATCGTTTCGTCAAGGCGGGAGAGTCCTACTACTCCCCCGACGGCGCCCGAGTCATATTCCAGGCGGTCGAACAACCCGCCGAGGGGGAGATCGCCGACGATTTCTACGCCATGTTCGTCGCCGACACGGTCCGCGACGAGGCGGGGCGGACCCGTCGGCTCGAGAACCTCCGTCGAATCTCTCCGAAGGGATCGGCGAACACCTGCGGTTGGTTTCATCCGGTCGACCCGAACATCGTGATCTTCGGAACGACGGTCGACCCACCTTCGGACGAGACGCCTCCGGGATACCAGCGCGGCAGTGGCCGATACCGCTGGCAGTTCCCCCCCGAGATGCGGATCGTCGCGACCGACCTGCGAACCAACGACGCGACTTCGGCGAGCCTTGATCCTCTCGCGGGAGAAGGGACCTCGTACGTGGCGGAAGGAAGCTTCTCCCCCGACGGCCGGCATCTGCTCTACACCTCCCTCGAGGCGGGGCAGGGCGACATCTACGTGAAGGATCTTTCCACCGACAAGGTGGTCCATCTGGTCGCCGCTCCCGGTTACGACGGTGGGCCCTTCTTCTCCCCGGATGGACGCCGTATCACCTACCGGAGCGACCGGTACGGGAACAACCTGCTTCAGATCTTCGTCTCCGAACTGGAGTTCGACGAGGATGGCGCCATCATCGGCGTGGCCCGGGAGCATCAGGTGACCGACGACAAGCACGTGAACTGGTGTCCCTTCTGGCATCCCGACGGTGATCACCTGCTCTACGCGACCAGCCGGGAAGGCCATCGGAACTACGAGGTCTTCATGGTCGACGCGATGACCGATTCCGAGCGGACGCCCCCGGCGTCCAAGTACGGAACGGGTCTGCGACGGATCACCCACGGTCCGGGCGCGGACGTGCTTCCGGCATTCAACGCCGATGGCTCGGAAGTGATCTGGACCAACAAGCGGGGAGCCAGCGGAACCAGTCAGCTCTGGACCGCGTCCTTCAATCCCGACCTGACCTCTCCCAGTGCGGCGATGCCCGGTGGGGGACGCCCCGGATCCAACCGCCGGTGAGCGACGTCTTCGACGATCGCCGCTACCTGGTGCCGTTTCGCTCGGCCCTGCTTCCCCAGCTCTTCGCGGACGTGCTGGTGGTGGGGAGCGGCGTCGCGGGCCTGCGGGCCGCGATCGAGGCCGCGGAGCGTGGCCGAGAGGTGGTGGTGCTTTCCAAGCGGGAGGCCGAGACCTCGTCGACCGCATGGGCCCAGGGTGGCATCGCGGGCGCCGTGGATCCCGACGACGACCCGGCATTCCACGCCGAAGACACGCTCGAAGCCGGAGCCGGCCTATGCGATCCGGCCATGGTCGATCTTCTCTGCCGGGAGGGGCCGGGGGAGATCGAGCGGCTGATGAAGTGGGGGATGCGTTTCGACCGGGAGCCGGATGGTTCTCCCAGTCTCGGGCGGGAAGGCGGACATCTCCGCTCACGAATCCTGCACACCGATGGTGCGGCGACCGGCGTGGCCCTGGCATCGACGCTGCTCGACGTCGTCCGCAAGAACGAGTCCATTCGATTGTTCGAGCAATGCACGGCGGTCGATCTGCTGACCGTGGGCCCGGAACCCGGCTCGCCGGTGACCGGGGTGTTGACTCATCATCCCAGGTACGGACTTCAGGTCATCTGGGCGGGGGCGGTGGTCCTTGCCGGAGGTGGCGCGGGACGGCTCTACCGAGAGACCACCAATCCTCGAACTTCGACCGGTGAGGCGCTGGCCATGGCCTACCGGGCCGGAGCGGCGATCACCGACACCGAATTCGTGCAGTTCCATCCGACCACGCTCTACGTGGCAGGGTCGGTGCGAGCCCTGCTCAGCGAGGCGGTTCGCGGCGAAGGTGCGAGGATCGTCGATCGGACGGGACATTCCGTGATGGACGGGATTCATCCGTTGTCTGACCTCGCTCCCCGGGACGTGGTCAGCGCCCGGATCACCGAGGTCCTGGCGGAGACCGGCGAACCCTGCGTGTTTCTGGACGCCACCGGCGTGCCGGGCGGACTGGCCGCTCGGTTTCCCACCCTCGCGGCCAGCCTCGAGGAATTCGAGATCGATCCTTCGACCACGAGGATCCCGGTTCACCCGGCGGCTCATTACACCATCGGTGGAGTGTTCGTCGATGCGGACGCCGCGTCGACCGTCCCGGGACTGTTCGCCTGCGGCGAGGTCGCGGCCACCGGAATTCACGGCGCCAATCGCCTGGCAAGCAATTCCCTCCTGGAGGGACTGGTGTTCGGCGCCCGGGCGGGAGAAGCGGCTTCCGGATTCGAGGATTCCGGACGACGGCCGAGGCTGGTGGCCGAGGCCCCTCGGCGACGGGCAGGAGAACTCGACCTCGTCGATGTTCGAGCCAGCCTCCGGAGTGCGATGTGGCGGAACGTCGGCATCGCTCGTGATGGAGAGAAACTTCGCGATGCACTCGAGATGGTCGATTTCTGGGGTCGTTACTGCCTGGACAAGACCTTCGACGACGCCGACGGCTGGGAGATCCAGGGAATGCTGGTCGCCGCTCGATTGGTGATCCGCGGAGCCCTCGCCCGGACGGAGAGTCGCGGAACGCATCGCCGCCGTGATCATCCGGACACCGATGATCGACAACGAATCCGATACGTCTGGACCCGGGGTGATTCGGCCCCGAAGCGGCATCCGGTCCCGAACCGACCCCTGGAGCCCCGGTCGGATTCGATGGAGGTGCCGTCGTGACCCGGATGACTCCGTTTTGCCCGCGATCTCGGGGACTCCGTCTGGCATGTCTCACCGGCATCGTGGGGGCCGCGCTCGGGGGCTGCGAAACGGTGGTGACCGAGTATCACCGCCGGCCCGGCTTCTACAAGTTGGCCAGCGAAACCGAACTCAAGAACGAGAGCACGTCGTACGACGGGCGGCGTCTCGTCTTCATCGAAGACGGAATGCTCCCCAGCGAAGCGGCGGAGATCGAAGCGAAGCAGGCGGCGAAGCAGGCCGAGGCTGCGAAGGAGCGTGAGCGACTCCGTCGGGCGGCGATCGCCGCCGGACAGCCGATTCCGCCGGAGGCGTTGGAACCCAAACCGAAGAAGGCTTTCGAGGCCCGCGAGGTTCTGGACGACGGAACCATCGTGTTCCGGGCCGTCTTCCCGGAGCACGTCATCGGCAACGTGATGAGTTGCCTGCGAAATCAGGAGTACGTCGAACTCTGGGAACAGGTCGTGGCGGAGTCCACCCGACGCCAGTATTCGGCCGATGGTGGAGGCCTTGAGCAGTTCGTCGAATGGTGCGTCCGAAACCGGTCCGAACTCATGATGAGTCTCAACCGAATGAGTTTCGGATACTACGGGGGCTCCGACGTGATCATCGATCGACTGCCGGATCATTCGGTCCGAGTGCGATTCTCTCCCCAGTTGGGATCACGCTTCAAGTTTCGAGAGGTGTCGATCGTTCAGGAACGGGATGGAATGAAACTGGCGGGCATCCGCTGAGTCTCGTTCTCGATCCGGCTTCGAACCAGGGTCGGGACCTGTCGCAATCGTTGCAATCCTTGCTCGATCCCGTTTCGAACGTTCCGGAAGATCCGGATCGCGACCGGCTCGCGGGGCCGGGACTCGACTCGGGGTTCGACCTTCGAGGGCTCCGCAACGGTCCAACCGAGGCTTTGATCGAGGGCTTCTTCGCTGGTGACGGGGCGAGCGGCTCGGAAGATCTGCTGACTCGACGACGACGGGCGCGAATCTCGTTCGAGTTCGGCGAATCCGGAGGTCTCGACCTGCCTCGTCCGGTCTTCCGATCGGAGCTCGTCCGAGCCGAAGAGATCCTGGATGCTGCTGGGCGAGACCAGGACCCCCATGAGGACGATGGTCGCCACGCCGAGCCATGACCCGATTCGAGACCCCCAGCCGAAACCGTTCCGTGCACCCCGTTCGGGGCGCTGGGAATCGTCGGTCGGTCTGGTCTCGAGGCTGCTCATGGTCTTGTTGATTTCAATCCTCAGGGGATCGTTCCCTTTCAGGGATTCGTGCCGCACGTTCCGTGGTTTCATCCCAGGGTCGAACCAGGGGTGATGCCCATCCAACAATGTCTTCGGTCGAATCGGGGTGAACGGTTCCGGAATTCCGGGTCAAGCCCCCCGGCCCGGCCTGATTCGTTCGCTCCGAGGAGTTTCGGGCCACGTTCTCCCGACTCTGGAACGAGTCGGGATCGATGATCTTGCGAAAAATGAATGCTCCTCGTCGAAGGAGTCCGCGGACGGCGCAAAAAAACCGCAGGGGGCCGTCCAGGACGGCCCCCTGCGGGGATCGAGCGAAGGTTGGATCCGACTCGGTCAGGCCGAGGCGGCTCCGGCGGGATCGGGGGTCGGGGTGTCGTCGTCCCCGTCGTTCCCTCCGTCGTCATCACCCCCGTCACCCGAACGGGTGGCGGCGAAGGAGAGATGGTCCTCGTCCTCCTTGCGGGTGACCTTGATCTCGTCGCCTTCCTGGAATTCACCGGAGAGGAGATTCTCCGCCAGCGGATCCTCGATGTAGGACGAGAGGGCGCGACGAAGCGGGCGTGCTCCGAAGTCCGGGTTGTAGCCCTTTTCGATCAGGAAGTCCTTGGCCGCGAGATCGAGGTCGAGGGTCATGCCCTTGACCGCGAGTCGCTCCCTGACCTTCGAGAGTTCGTACTCGATGATCGTGGTGAGGTCCTCCTTGGCGAGCGGACGGAAGACGATGACCTCATCGAGTCGGTTGATGAACTCGGGGCGGAAGAACTTCTCGATCTCGCCCATGAGGGCGTCCCGCATCTTGTCGTAATCCTGGACCGAATCCCGCTTGGCGAATCCGAAGCTGGCCCCGCCCTTGATCATGTCCGCTCCGATGTTGGAGGTCATGATCAGGATCGCGTTCTTGAAGTCGACGTGTCGACCGAAGGAGTCGGTGAGTCGTCCTTCCTCCATGATCTGCAGGAGCATGTTGAAGCAGTCGGGGTGCGCCTTCTCGACTTCGTCGAGGAGGACCACCGCGTAGGGACGGCGACGAATCCGCTCGGTGAGCTGGCCGCCTTCCTCGTAGCCGACGTATCCGGGAGGGGCCCCGATCAGGCGACTGACGTTGTGCTTCTCCATGTACTCCGACATGTCGAGGTACACGAGGGCGTCGGCGTCCCCGAACAGGAATTCGGCGAGGGCCTTGGCCAGCAGCGTCTTGCCGACGCCCGAAGGGCCGACGAAGATGAAGGAGCCCATCGGTCGCTTCGGATCCTTGAGACCCGATCGGGCCTTCCGGATCGCACGGGCGACCGACTTGACCGCGGCGTCCTGGCTGACGACGGTCTTGTGGAGTTCGTCCTCGAGGGCGAGCAGACGTTCGGTCTCCTCCTTCTCGAGCCGGGTGAGCGGGACGCCCGTCATCTTGGAGACGACTTCGGCGATGATCTCCTCGTCGACGGTGCCGACGGTCTCGTTCATCCGTTCACGCCACTCCTGCTGGATGCGTTCCTTGTCCTTGCGGAGCTTCTCGGCGGTGTCTCGGAGTTCCGCGGCCTTCTCGTAGTCCGCGTTCTTGACCGCGTCCTCCTTCTCGACCGAGAGACGTTCGATCTTCTCCTCGAGCTCCGCGAGATCCGGGGGCTTGGTCATGCTGCGAAGACGCAGGGCGGCACCGGCTTCGTCGAGCACGTCGATCGACTTGTCCGGCTGCACCCGGGCGGGGATGTACCGACCGGAGAACTCGACCGCGGCCTTGAGGGCCTCGTCCGTGATCTTGACCCGGTGGTGAACCTCGTACTTCTCGCGGATCCCCTTGAGGATCTCGATGGTCTGGTCGGCCGACGGGGGTTCCACCGTGATCGACTGGAACCGTCGTTCGAGGGCCGCGTCCTTCTCGATGTACTTGCGGTACTCGTCGAAGGTGGTGGCACCGACGCACTGGATCTCGCCCCGGGAAAGCGCGGGCTTGAGCACGTTCGACGCGTCGATCGCGCCTTCGGCACCACCAGCACCGACCAGGGTGTGGAGTTCGTCGATGAAGAGGATCACGTTCTTGGCCCTTCGGACCTCGTTCATGACCGCCTTGATTCGTTCCTCGAACTGACCGCGGTACTTCGTACCGGCGACCATCATGGCGAGGTCGAGCACCACCAGACGCTTCTCGTAGAGAAGGTCCGGGACTTCCTGGTCCACGATCTTCTGGGCGAGGCCTTCGACGATCGCGGTCTTGCCGACTCCGGCTTCGCCGAGCAGCACCGGGTTGTTCTTGGTGCGGCGGCAGAGGACCTGGATCAGGCGCTCGATCTCCTGGGCCCGTCCGATGACCGGATCGAGTTCGGCGGCCTTGGCGAGTTCGGTGAGATCCCGTCCGAAGGAGTCCAGAGCGGGAGTCTTGCTCTTGCTCTGGCCTCGTCGGCCGGGCGTGCCACCGGGGGCGCCGCCGGCAGGGTCACCCTGCTCGGGGCTCTGTTCCTCGGGCTCGACCCCGGCTCCGAGGAGGTTGAGCACCTCGTCGCGAACCTCTTCGAGCTTCAAGCCGAGGTTCATCAGAACCTGAGCCGCCACGCCGTCGTGCTCTCGGAGCAGGCCGAGCAGAAGGTGCTCGGTGCCGACATAGTTGTGATTGAGGTTGCGGGCCTCTTCGATGGCGTATTCAATGACCTTCTTGGCCCGAGGGGTCTGGGGCAGCTTGCCCATGGTGACCATCTCGGGGCCGCTCTTGACGAGCTTCTCGACCTCAAGGCGAACCTTGCGGAGGTCGATGTCGAGGTTCTTGAGAACGTTGGCGCCGACACCGGATCCCTCTTTGACGAGGCCGAGCAGAATGTGCTCGGTGCCGATGTATTCGTGATTGAACCTCTGTGCCTCTTGATTGGCGAGGGCCATCACCTTGCGGGCTCTGTCGGTCAGGCGTTCGAACATGTGCTTCTCCTGATGGGGGGCATCTGCCCCGTGCATCGGCATCCTACGCATCAGCTTCAACGCGTGGAGCCGCCCATTTGTTCACGGGCAACTCGCATGCCGAAGCACGAGTCCTCTCTTCATCGGGCGATGCGGGGGGCAAATCGACCCGAGATCGTCAGAGAGGGCGGAATCCTTTTTTGAATTTCTCCCGTATCGTGTCTCGAAATGTGGATTGCCCCTGCCATCCTGACGGTCTGTATCTGGTCGGCCTGCGAAAGCATCCCCGTCAATGTGGATGGTGGAGGACGTGGATGGGTGAGGGCGAGCGAAACCACGGAGGAAAATTCCGTCGATTTTCCTGCCATTCCAGTCCTGGATCAGGGTTTTCGCTTCCGAGTCAGGCCTCGCACCGGCGGCGAAGGGGAGCCTGGTTCCTGGTCTGAGAACGGTCCCTGGCGAGGTTTCGATCAATCCGGGGTCCTGACCGAATCAGGGATGGTCGCCTGGAACGAGATCGCGTCGTCGGATCGGCTCAGACTGGGCCGTGAGATTCTTCGTCGCACCGATCGGGATCGGGATCCGGGCTCGGCGGCTTCCCTGGCGATCATCCTCGCGGTGATCGAAGACGACGAAATCTCCCGCCGGGCGATCGAGGAGGCGGTCCGGCTGTCGGGTGCGGAAGGCGAGCCGCTTCGCTCGTCGATCGATTCCGAGGTCGAAACGCGAAAGCAGGCGCGTGTCGCGCGTCGGGAGGCGGCCTCGGCGGCGGCCCTCCAGAACGGACGACCCCATCTGGTTCACGATGATCCGACGCCGGTCCGACCGATCGATCCGATCCTGGTTCCCGAGACCCTCCGGCGACAACGGGCATCGGTCGAAAGGGCGACCGAGGGCCTCGGACTCTCAATGGTTTCGACCGGTTGGACGCTCTCGGTCGGCCACGGTGATCTGGAGGAGATCTCGCGTCACGGTGTTCGGATGGATCGCCTTCTGCGCTCGTGTCGGATCCGACTGGGCTTCGCGCCCGATGTTCGCCCGTTCCCGGGTGCGTTGGTGCTGATTCGTCCGTCGGACTTCGATGACTGCCGGCTGATCGTGGCTGACCTCTTCCGCCGTCAGTGGTCGAAGGGAGATCCCTCCATGCTGTTTCCGACCGAGGCCGGTCCCTGGGCGATCACGCCCTCCGTCGGTGCCGCCGGCCGGCCGGCTTCTTCCGATGTCACGGACTTCAGAGATGTCAGAGACTTCGAGGAAGCACGGATCGCGGGAAGAGCCGTCATCATCACCGCCCATGGCGGTCGTCGGCTCCCCGCCTGGATGGTCGAGGGATTCGCGGAAGCATCCGCAGCGTTCCTGACCGATCCGGTGAGGGTCGAGGCCGAGCTTCGACCCGCCGCCGTGGCCTCGATTCGCGCCGGTCGAAATCCTGCCTGGATCACCGCGGTCCGCGATGACGACCCCGCGTGGAGTCCCGGCGGGGCCGCCCGTGGTCTCGCCCTCATTCTGGTGACCAGGCTTCTGGAGTCGGGAGATGGCGTCTTTCCCGGAATCGTCGCCGGGTTGAAGGCGGGTGAGCCCGCGGATGCCGTCTTCCGCCGCTGGACCGGACTGACGCTTCAGGAATGGTTCGACGACTCCGTGGTGTGGTTCCGCTTCAACGACTGATCCTCGCGCTCCGTCCCGGCAAGGCGACGGGGGACGATCACCCCGGTGGCGACGAAGGCCGCCGCGGCGAGTCCGGCGCCGATCAGGTAGTTGACGTTCACGCCGGGCGCGTAGTCCTTCAGGCCCGGCCCTCCGAGGGCGGCGATCACGGTCGCGATCACCACCACCGCGATGTTGCCGCTGATGATCAACGCCGTCAGGATCGAACCACTGGCGAGGCCAACGTGGCGTTCCGGAAGCGTCGCGATCCCTCCGGCCTGGGACATCGACCAGCCCCAGGAGCATCCGAAACCGGCGATGAACAATCCGACGCCGAGCCATGGAGGCAGGTGAGACATCCAGAAGATCAGGCATGCGATGGTCTGGACCCCGGTCGCGAGGAGGACGAGATTCCGAGTGCCGATTCGTCGCTGGACCAAGGGACCCAGGAAACCGGCCGCCGCGACCGGAACGCTGAGATAGAGGAACTGGAGGCCTGCGATCATCGCGTCCTCGTGGCGGACTTCCTGGAGAAAGAGCGTGGTGTTGAAGATCAGGATGCACCAGCATGCGTTGCTGAGGCTTCCCCCCAACGCGTAGCCGGCGAAGGAACGGTTGCCGAGCAGGCGAAGATCGATGAGCGGCGTCGCGAGACGGAGCTCGTACCAGGCGAAGATCGCGAAGACGACGATGCTTCCCACCACCAGTCCGGACCAGATCTCCGGTGGATGATCGGGGATCCAGGCGACTCCGAGCGAGAGTCCGCCGATCGCGAGGGTCAGAAGCACGATGCCGCCGAAGTCGATGCGTCCGGTCGCGTCCGGATTCCGACTCTCCGCGGCGAGCCACGACATGAGGAGAATCGCGATCAGGGAGATCGGGATGTTGAGATAGAAGATCCAACGCCAGTTCACCAGTTCGGTGAACACGCCGCCGAAGACGGGACCGATGGCCATGCCGACGGTCGCGACTCCGGTGAGGATCGACATGAGCCTGGGGAGATCCTCTCGGCTGGCTCCGGCCCCGACCACCGCGGTCGAGAGTGGGAACAGGAGCCCGCCACCGATGCCCAGGGCGATCCGTGAGACGATGAGCTGGGTCACCGAGCCGGCGGCGCCCACCCACGCGGAGCACGCTCCGAACAGGATGACGCCCAGCAGGAGGAGTCGCTTCCGACCGAAGCGATCCCCGAGCGGACCCGCCACGGCGAGCATGATCGAGAACGACAGGATGTAGCCGGTGATGACCCACTGCAGGCTGTCCGCCGTGACGCCGAATTCCCTCGCCATGCTCGGCAGGGCGACCGCGGTCGCGGTGTAGTCGATCACCACCAGCATCTGGGTGATGCCCGCGGCGAGGACGAGGCCGAGTTCCGAAGCCTTCGAGCGTCCGGGGCCGACGAGTTCATCGCCGGCCGAGGTCAATCTCCGGCCTCGAGCACGCAGCCGTCCTCGATCCGCACCACACGGTCGGCGTAGGCGGCGACCTTGGGATCGTGGGTGACCATCACGATCGTCAGGCCGGCATCATGCCGGGCCTTCAGCAGTTCGAGAATCTCGCGTCCCGTGTGGGCGTCGAGGTTGCCGGTCGGTTCATCGGCGAGCAGCACCTTCGGCGAATTCGCCAGGGCCCGGGCGATCGCGGTTCGTTGTCGTTCGCCACCGGAGAGCTGGCTGGGGCGATGCCGCAGACGGTGACCGAGTCCGAATTCATCCAGCGTCCTGCGAGACTCCCGGGCCCGATCGCCGTCCCGGAGTCGAGCGCGTTCCGCCACGATCTGCAGAAGCTGGAAGGCCAGAACTCCGAGGGCGGCTCCGACCACGGCCCAGGTGATCGCCACCACGGCCAGCCGGGCGGTGGTGGCGTCGTCGGCGGCGGGAAGGGCGATCTCCCCGAAGAACCAGCCGGCGAGACCGCAGAGGATGGCCCCGGCGGCGGCGGAGGCGAGGGGGAGCGAGGCCGACAGCCAACGTCCGGGCACCAGGCAGGGGAGCATCGAGTTCTCGAGCACCGAGAGTTCGGGCAGCAGGTGGTAGAACTGGAAGACGAAGCCGATGTCCTGATTGCGGTAGGAATTCAAAGCCGAACCACGAAGCGACGAAACGGTGTCGCCGCGGTACGACACGACGCCGCCATCCCGATCCGGCTGGTCGAGCCCCCCGAGGATGTGGAGCAGGGTGCTCTTTCCGCTCCCGCTGGCGCCCAGGATCGCGAGCCATTCACCCTCATGGACGTCCACCGTCGCCTCCTTGAGCACCGGCACCGGAATTCGACCCAGTCGATAGGTCTTCCGAAGTCCCTGGCAGGAGAGAATCGGAGAGGCGTCGGTCTCGGGTTGTTCGAGGAACGTGTTCATTCGTATCGAAGGGCCCGAACGGGGTCGGTGTCCGCGGCTCGAGCCGCGGGGATCGCCGCCCCGAGAACGCTGAAGACGATCGCACCGGCCATCGTGAGCACGGCGCTGAACCAGTCGACGCGACTGGGAATGCTGTTGAAGTAATAGACCCGGGGATCCCACATCAGGAAGCCCTGGTGAAGGTAGAGGGCGATCCCGATCGCGGCGAAGACGATCGCCCCCACGATCGAGAGGAGGGTGCGAAGCATGCCGCCTCGAAAGCCGCTGACGATCGCGAAGACCAGCATCGCCAGGGAGACCGATCCCGCGAGGACCCAGCTCCAGATCGGCGCGGGCTGGCCCATCGCCTCGTGGATGCCGTTGATGTTCTCGGTGATGGTCCATCCGAGCAGCCCACCGAGGACGGACCCTGCGAGGCCGATCACCAGTCCGTAGGCGAGGAAGACGCCGAGGATGCCGGGGCGGGAGGCTCCGACCGCCCTGAGAATCCCGATGTCGCGGGTCTTCTCGTGCACGATCGCCCAGAAGATCGACAGGACCAGGCCGGCGCAGACCAGGTAGACGATGGAGAAGAGGATCCGCATGAGTTCGCGTTCCTTCTCCACCGGTCCGAGGATGTCCCTCAACTGTTCCCGCCAGGTCCGGATGCCCACGTACATCGGATCGGGGGCCTTCCTCGGCAAGGCCTCGTCGGCTTCGATTCGTTCGGCGAATCGTTCATACGCGAGTCGGGTGGCGTTCCGCAGCCGCTCGGCCGAGACGCCCTCGGCGGCCCGGACCAGGATCATCTGCACCCGCGCGGGATCAGGGCCGATCGACACCACCTCGCCGGTCTCTTCCAGGATTTCGGGGTCGGCGAGGATTCCGGCCTCGAGATTCAACATCCGCTGGGCGGTCGCCAGACCGACCAGGGCCCGCTTGGAATCGATCTGGTAGACGCCGGTGGAGAACTCGTTCGCCACGTTGAAACGTCGGTTGTCGGGCTTCTGGACCCGGCCGTCGCGGGAGAGCGGCAGCAGGGTGATCTCCACGTCGTTGATCGGCATCCAGTACCTGGGATAGGAGATCGCATAGGTCCCCTCCGGAGTCCGGGTCTTCGCGGATCCTTCTATCTCCACCCCCAGGACGATCCGAGGATCCTCGCCGGGTTCGACGGGATCGAGACGGGGAATGGAGCCCAGATCCGTCGGAGGCCGAGGGTTGCCGAGGCGTTCTCCGAGGACTTCCAGCGTCGATTCGACCTCGGGTGGCACGTCATCCCAGACCAGCGTCTGTTCGAAGTCGACCACCCGACCGAAACTCTCGGGTTCGATGCCCCAGAGCTGCACGCCTTCGGTGCGATCCTCGTACGGCAGTTTCAAGAGGCCGAAACTCTCGACCACCGGGGTCGCGGCGGCGGATTCCGGGAGGTCTTCGAGATCGTTGATCAGTTCCTCGTAGTACGGCAGCCCCGGATCACCGGAGCGGACGATCACATCCGCCATGAGGGTGCGGCCGGAGGAGAGCAGCATGTCGAGGAAGCCGCTCATCACGCTGACCACGATGATCACCAGGCCGACACACAGGGCGACGGCTGCCACCGCGATGAGCGGGATGATCCGGCTGGTCAGGTAGCGATTGGCGAGGAGTGGCTGGTACACGGTTCAGTTCGGGAGGCGATTCAGGTCGGAAGAGGGTGCATCATCGCCGCTCCCGCCGGTTCGTGCCACGCGGCCGAATTCTTCGATCAGACGTCGAGGGGCTCCGATGTCGACGCATCGGACCTGACCGGTCCAGATCCGGGATTCCGGAATCGCCATTCCGGTCTTGGGGGCGACCATGGTGGCGGTGATCGTCGCCCGGATGCAGGGACCCAGTGGCCGGCCCAGAACCGGGTCCAGGCCACTGGGAAGATCGATGGCGACCACCGGGGAGCCGGAGTCGGAGATTCGTTGCACGAGGGTCATGGCCACCCCCGAGATCGGCCGGGCGAGTCCCACGCCGAAAAGGGCATCGACCACGATCGCGTCGGTCAGCTCGGAGGTGATCCGGTCACCGGGCGCGATCTGCCCGATTTCATGGATGGTGACGCCGAGTCGTCGCGCGGTGGCCGCATTGATTCGAGCGTCTTCCGTTCTCGGCGTCCCGAGAGTGATGACCCGGACCGCGTGGGATTCGTGAAGCAGTCTGGCGACGGCCCAGCCATCGCCGCCGTTTCCCCCCTGGCCGCAGGCGATCACCACTCGATCGGTCTCTCGTTCCGCCGCGAGTTCTCGCACGATGTCGGCGACCCCGATCGCCGCATGTTCCATGAGAACGATGCCCGGGATCCCGAATCGCTCGATCGCGGCTCGATCAAGCTCGCGGGCGGCGACAGGGTCGAGAAACGGTCCGGCGGGATTCTGTTTTTCAGGCTTTGACGACACCACCCGAGTCTACGCGGCTGACGGGGGACGGTCGTAGGATGGGCGTTCGGATGCTGACCATCACCGCCATTCTCGCATCGACCTTCGGAAGCGTCGGACTGATCACCGGAATCTACTGGCTTCTGGTGGCGGTTCGGATGCGGCGGCTCGATCGGTTCTCGCCTCAGATGGCGGACGGACTCCACCTGCCCGCGGCGCCAGGCCGGGTCTCGGTCGTGGTTCCCGCGCACAACGAGGAACGCGTCATCGAGCGGTTGGTGACCAGTGTTCTGGGCCAGCAGGACGTCGAAGTCGAACTGGTCGTGGTGCTGGATCGCTGTACGGATCGAACGCTCGCCCGACTCCGCGACGCCGCCGGCGATGATCCGCGGGTGCGGATCGTCGAAGTCGATCATTGTCCGGATGACTGGGCGGGGAAATGCCACGCCGCCGCGGCCGGGGCGGCGGTTTCGACCGGAGACTGGATCCTCTTCACCGATGCCGACGTCGGTTTCGACCCCGGCGTGCTTCGGGCCTCGACGGCCCTCGCGGCCGACCAGAAGGTGGATCTGCTGACTGCCTGGGCCTCGCTCACCGCCCGTCGGTGGTGGGAGATCATCGCCCAGCCACCGGCGGCGATCACCCTGCTGCGGATGTTTCCGCCCGATCGAGTGAACAACTTCGACCATCCCCGTTCCTTCGCCAACGGCCAGTTCATGCTGTTTCGGCGGGACGCCTACACCCGGATCGGTGGCCATGACGCGGTGAAGGCCGCGGTCCTGGAGGATCTCGCGTTCGCGGCCCTCGTCCATCGTCATGATGGCCGAGTGCTGGTGTCGGTGGCCTGTTCGATGGTGCAGACCGACATGTACGACTCCCTTGACGGCCTGCTCGGGGGCTGGAAACGGATTCTGGTCGAGGCCGCGAAGCGGAACATCCCCCGGCTGGTCACCAACCTGATCCTCGTCCTGGGTTCGGGGCTCGCCCCGATCGCCTGCTGGGTCGCGGTGATCGCCGGCGTCGTCGCGCTGACGTCCGAAGGACTCCTCGGCCTCGGCCTCGTCGCGATCTCCGCTGGCCTGTTCGGACTGGGTTCGCAGGGTCTCATGCTGGCGCGGATCTTCGGGCGGGCCCGCATGCCGCGGATCGGAGTCCTCGGCTGGACGGTGGGTTGCCTGCTGGTCTGCAGGGCGATCCTGGAGGGCATCGGGGATCTTCGACATGGGCGTCCGATTCGTTGGGGTGGACGCGAGTACGTTCTCCGCCCGGGACCTCGTTGAACCTGCGACACTGTCGACTCCCCCCCGAACTTCGCAAAGAGAACGAATCGTGCACATCCTTCTGACCAACGACGACGGCATCGAAGCCCCCGGCATCCAGGCTCTTCATCGGGCCCTGACGGGCCTGGGAGAGATCACCACCGTCGCACCCCACACCGTCCAGTCCGCCACCAGTCACGGCGTCACGTTCGATCAACCGCTTTTTCGCCACGAGACCCGGATGCCCGATGGTTCGACCGGCTACTCGGTCGACGGGCGGCCCGCGGACTGCGTGAAGGTCGCGCTTCGCTCGTTGTGGGCCGAGTTGCACGGTGAAGGGACCCGGCCGGACATCACGATCAGCGGCATGAACGCCGGTGCGAACGTGGGGATCAACGTGATCTATTCGGGCACCGTCGCCGCGGCGGTGGAGAGCGCCTTTCTCGGAGTACCGTCGATCGCCGTGAGTCTTCACCTCGGTGACCGGACCCGGATCCATTTCGATCGGGCGGCGGAGATCGCTCGTGAAGTCATCGATCGAATCCTCGTCCATCCCCTGGACCCGCACTCGGTGGTCAACTTGAACGTCCCGCGAACCGAATCCGCGGATGCGCCGATGCCCCCGATCGCGATCTGTCCCATGAACACCGCGGCGGCATCCGACGGCTACGAAAAGCGGGAGAGCCCGAGTGGTCGTCCGTACTACTGGCCGGCGGGGAACGGCATGGCCTTCGACCAGACGCATCCGGATGCCGACGTCGAGCATCTGATGGCCCGATCGGTGACCGTCACGCCGATCGAGTTCGACCTGACCGATCATCCCCGCCTCCAGACCTGGCGGGAACGATTGAATCCCAAGGCCTGAATCGCACCCGAAGCGATCTTGCAGATCGTCGTCATGGACGATGCGCCGTGGCCGGACCGAGGGTCAGTCGAGCAGCAGTCGGAGTCGGACCAACGCGGTTTCGTCCCGCTTGAGTTCCTTCAGCCGCTTGCCGCTTGCCCGCCATCGGTAGAGAGCGTCCATCAGGTACTCGTCGAACTTGGCATCGCCGCTGGAGACCTCGAGTCTCGCGCGTTTCGGCTTGCCATCGGACTGGAAATCGATCTCCACCACCGGCACTGAAGTCGGTCGCAGCGTCTTCCAGGTGAGCAGCGGAATGGTGAGCCGGCGAGTCTTGATCTCCAGCCCCTGGGCGGCGAGGGGTTTCCCGTTGCGCCAGTTCGCCGGTGGGGTGTCCACCATGCTGCTGGCTTCCGCGTCCTTGTCCGCGTCGTTCCCCGGCTCGGGGGTCGGAGGTGCGGGCCCGGAGCCCGGAGCGTCCGATGGTTCCTCGGAGGGCGAGTCACCGGGCGCGGGGCTTGGAGTCGGAGTCGGCTCCTTCCCCGGCGTGGGTTCGGGCGACGGTTCGGGGCCGGGTCGGGGCTGCGGCGTCTCCGCCGGCTCTTCATCGGGCGTCTCTTCCGGCGTCGCGTCGGACTCGGTGTCGTTCGGCTTCTCCGCGGGCGTCTCCTCGGTCTCCCGCGGCGTGGTCTCTGGGGCCGGCTTGGTGCGGGGCGAGTCGCTCGGAGTGGGCTCGCTGGTCGTGGCTTCGGTCGGCGTCCGAGGATCCGATTCCGTCGGGGCCTCGGTGGGACTGGTCCGAGGCTCGTTGCGGATCGTGGGAGCGATCTGACGCTCGGGGTCCTCGGTGGGCGTGGTCGGCACCGTCGCGGCGGGGGCGCTCGCCGAAGGGCGGGCGGCGCCGGGAAGAGGTGGAGGGCTTGGCGGGGCGGACGCCGCGGCGCTGGAGCCCGTGGGGCTGCCGCCGCCGCCGGCGCTGGGGGCGGCGAGCATCGCGGCCTGTTCCACTTCACTGAGTTGCGCGAGGTGCTCCTCGTACTCCTGGTACCCGACCCAGGTCAGGGTGTCGGCCCGGCTCTCATCGATGCCCAGCACCTCGGCATCATCGGGAGGAGGTTGGTCGTGATCGGCCGCGTGCTCGATACCGGTCGGCGCCGCGGTTCCCGCGATCGTGCCGACCAGAAGGATCACCACGCCGACGTGCAGAAGCACGGAGACGAACAGGGAGGTCGCTGGACGGATCGAGAATGCGCGTTCATCGGTCACGGGGTTCAGGATACGCCCCGCAAGCGCGTGATTCAGCCATCGGGGTCGGAGATCGGCCTGCCGACCATGCGGATGGGGATCTCGGCCAGGCGAAGCTGGTTCCAAAGTTCCAGAAGCACCGGGATCCGATCCGCGGGACCCACTTCATCCGAGACCGCGAGGTAGAGAACGGTGTCCGGATCGTCCTCGAGGGTCTGTCGAAGTGCGGGGACGATGGTTTCGATCTCGATCGGCTGGCGATCGAGGAAGAGCCCGCCATCGCCGTCGAGCGACAGCGTCCTCGCGGGAGGGGGGGCGCCGTCGGTCACCGCGGCGCCCGCTTCCAGCGGTTTCAGATCGAGCGGCACGAGCTCGATGCGGTCCATGAGGACCATGGCGTAGATGAAGAATGTGAGCAGCAGAAAGACCACGTCGATCAGCGGGGTCAGTTCGACGTGGAACGGAGCGGCCTGGCGTCTCAGGCGAACGCGATGCCCGGGCGGCCCGGAGCGGGTCGCGACGGCGGAGGCGTCTGCGGTGGCCGAATCACTCACGTGTCGTGCCTCAGGGCTCGATCTGCAGTGAGGCGATCGCGGTCGCAAGGTCGTCGTGGAAATCGAAGAGCTTGTCCAGACCGGTCACCAGGATCACGCCCCAGACCTGGGCCCCGACCGAGCTGATTCTCAACTTCGCCCCGCCGGCGGCCAGTCGTTTTCGAAGCCGGAGCAGCTGGGCGATGTTCGATGAGTTGAGATACTCGACCTCCGAGAGGTTGACCACCACGTCGGGGGTCTCCCGTTCGCCACGTTCGGCATCGTCGATGATCGACATGAGGCCGCTCATGTCCTCGCTGAAGGACGGCTCTTCGCCGGTCTCCGCGATGACGATTTCCTCGGACCATTCGTTGAGGCTCATTCGGGCGTTCCTTCGATCGGAGAGACGTCCACGCCTTCGTCTTCATCGGGGGGAGTGGTGGCACAGTCGATGAGACTGTCGCCCTTGCGGAGTCGGACCACGCGGACTCCCTGGGTGTTCCGGCCGAGCCGGGACACGGCCGAGACGTTGGTCCTCACCAGCATGCCGGATGACGTCATCAGCATGAGTCCGTCCTCGTCCGTGACGCGGCGGATGGTGACCACATCGCCGTTGCGTCCCGAGGTCTTGATGTCGATCCGACCCTTGCCGCCGCGGCTCTGGGGTCGTGCCCCGTCCTCGGCCTGGACCAGGTACTCGTCGAGGTCGGTCCGCTTGCCGTAGCCGTTCTGGGTGACGGTCAGCAGATCGGTCCCGGCTTCGGCCCGGATGAGGCCGACCACCCGATCGCCCTCTCCGAGATCGATTCCCTTGACCCCGGCCGCGGCCCGGCCCATGACTCGGGCGTCGTTCTCGTTGAAGCGGATCGCCATGCCCTTGACGGTGCCCAGCAGGACATGGTCGTCGCCTCGCGTCCAGACCACGCCCATCAGGCGGTCGCCTTCGTTGAGGTTCAGGGCGATGATGCCGCTGCGATTGACGTTGCGGAAGTCCTTGAGGGAGGTCCGTTTCACGCGACCCTGCTCGGTCGCGAAGACGAGGTAGTCCTCGCTCTTCTCGAAGTCTTCGATCGGCAGGAAGAATCGAGCGGATTCGCCGTCGCGGAGTCCGATGACGTTCGCGATCGATCGGCCCTTGCTCGTCCTGCTCGCCTCGGGGATCTGCCAGACCCTGATCTTGAACACCCGACCGGTGTTGGTGAAGCAGAGGAGGTCGGTGTGCGTGCTGGCGGTGAAGAGGTGCTCGACGAAGTCGCCCTCCCGGGTCTCGCCGCCCTTCACGCCGACGCCGCCGCGAGCCTGTTCGCGATAGGTGTCGACGGGGAGTCGCTTGATCCAGCCCTGGTGGGTGATGGTCACCGCCACCTGGTGTTCTTGAATCAACTCCTCCATCTCGAACCCGTCGGCTTCGCTTTCCTCGATCCGGGTGCGTCGTTCGTCGGCGAACTTCTCACGGATCTCGAGGCAGTCCTCACGGATCATCGCCCGGACCATGCCGTCGTCGGCGAGGATGGCCTCGTATCCCTCGATCTCCTCGTGGAGGACTCGCAGGTCCTCGACCAGGCGTTCGATCTCCAGTCCGGTCAGCTGGATGAGTCGGAGGGCACCGATCGCCTCGGCCTGCACCTTGGTGAGGGTCGCACCGATCTCTCCATCCTGCTCGGCATTGGCGGCATCGAGGAGTCGCTTGGGGATCGAGGGTGCGTAGGGGTGTTCGGGCGGGATGCGGAAGCGCCGCACCATCAACTTCTGGATCGCTTCCTCACGGGTCCGGCTGGAGCGGATGAGTCTGATGACCTCGTCGATGTCGCAGACCGCGAACACCAGGCCTTCCAGCTTGTGGGCCTGCTGGCGAGCCTGCCGGAGCAGGTACTCGGTGCGGCGTCGTATGACTTCGCGACGGTGGTCGATCCAGTGGTCGATCAGCGATCGGAGGTCGAGTGTCCGAGGCTGGTGATTCACCAGGGTGATGTTGATGATCGAGAAGGTCGACTGAAGCGGGGTGTGCTGGTAGAGCTGTCGCTCGACCACGTCGGGATTGGCGCCCTTCTTGAGGACCACCTGTATCCGCGTGCGGGCTTTTCGCCCCGAGTGGTTCTGGACGTCGGAGATGTCGGCGATCTTGCCGGTCTTGGCGGCGTCGACGATCTTCTCGATCAGGTTCGATTGGACGACCTGGTAGGGGATCTCCTCGATGATGAGGATGTCCCGACCCTTCTGCTGGACCTGGGTGACCTTGCCTCGGACCAGGATGCGACCTCGACCGGTGGAATAGGCCTGAGCGATGCCCGCTCGTCCCATGATCGTGCCCCCGGTGGGGAAGTCGGGGCCGGGAACGAGATCCAGCAACTCGGCGAAGGTCGTCTCGGGACGATCGAGCACGGTGACGATCGCGTCGCAGATCTCGCCCACGTTGTGGGGTGGCATGGAACTGGCCATGCCCACCGCGATGCCGCTCGATCCATTGACCAGCAGATTGGGGAACTTCGCCGGCAGGACGGTCGGCTCCATGAGCCGTTCGTCGTAGTTGGCCTTGAAGTCGACGGTCTCGCTCTTGATGTCTTCGAGCATCGCGACCGCGGAGGCGGTCATTCGGGCCTCGGTGTACCGCATCGCGGCCGGAGGGTCGCCTTCGATCGAACCGAAGTTGCCCTGCTTGTCGATCAGAAGACAGCGGGTCTTCCAGTCCTGCCCGAGATTGACCAGGGTCGGGTAGATCACCGATTCGCCGTGCGGGTGGTAGTTGCCCGAGGTGTCGCCGGCGATCTTCGCGCACTTGATGTGCTTCCGACCCGGTGACAGATTGAGGTCGTGCATCGCCACGAGGATTCGGCGCTGCGAAGGCTTGAGTCCGTCACGAACGTCGGGCAGGGCCCGGTCCATGATCGTGCTCATCGCGTACGTCAGGTATGAATCGTGGAGCTCGCGTTCGATCTCGAGGTCGAGGACGTGGCCGATCTCACCGACTTCCGCGGTGCCGGCGTCGTCGTTGACCTCGGGATCTTCAGGAGTCGGGTTCGTAGGCGTTTCTTCGCTCATGCGTACTGGTCAGCCGTTCGGACGAAAGGTCGTGAGGGAACCGCTTCGAGCGTCTCTGGGCGGGGATTCCGCGGGCCTCGAATGGTACCTGAAACCGGCGACCGGGACCGGTCGGGAGCGAGGTCACGACCGGTTGAACACGCTCCGGGCCGATGGGGATCAGCCGGATCCCTCGGAGTCGCCCGACGGGGTGAGCAGGACTACGAATTCGAGATTCCCCGGAACGCCTCGACGACGGGCGGTCTTGCCCCCGACCAGCGGTGATTTCACTTCGCCCAGAACCCGGGCGCCGAGGCTCGGCATGGTCTCGAGGACTTCCTTCAGCACCCTTGGGGCGTGTTCCTGAGGCAGGAATCCCTTTTCGAGCAGCGATCGTTCCTCGCTGGAGAGCTCGTAGTGGGGCTTGACGAGGGTGGCGATGCGGCCCGCTCCCCCGGGGTCGAGCCATTTGAGGGCGGCCGGAATCGCGAGTCGCTGGGGCGTCCAGGCCAGATCCACGACCACCAGGTCGACGCCCTGCTCCGGGGGATCGGCGTGCAGGGCGTTGGTTCGCTCGCGGACCTCGACCCGCTCGTCCTGGCGAAGTTTCCAGGCCAGGGCGCCACGACCGGTGTCGACCGCGATCACCGAGTCCGCGCCTCGCTGGAGGAGGCAATCCGTGAATCCGCCGACATTGCAGCCGAAGTCGGCGCACCGGAGTCCTCGAACGTCGAGACCGAAGGTCTCCAGTCCGTGCTCGAGTTTCAGTCCCGCACGGCTGGCGAAACGTCGGGGATCGAGGCTCGGATCGGTCATGAATCGAGTGGGGCCTCGCCACGGACCCCGAAGATCGCGATGCCTGCGGCATCCGCGGCGGCGAGCACCTTCGGCTTGTCCGCGAGGATCACTCGGCCGGTGCCGACCGCGATGCACGTACAACCCGCGGCGGCCGCCTGCTCGATGGTCCGGACTCCGATGGTGGGCACGTCGGTTCGCATGTCGTGATCGGGGGCGGCGGTCTTCAGGAGCGTCCAGCCTCCGCGGGGGCAGAGTTCGCCGGCGCGGGCGATCATCCGGTCGGTGCCTTCGACCGCCTCGACGCAGATCACGTCGCGTTGCCGGACCGCCAGGGACTGGCCGATGTGCAGTTCGCTCACGCGGGAGAGCAGGGACCAGCCGAATTCGACGTCACCGAGTTCGTCGGTGGTCGCCGCGCGGGCTCCCAGATCGCCTTCGGTGGCCAGGTGTTCCGGTAGGTAGGTCGTCGAGTCCACGAGCAGAAGTCCACGTCTGGCCAGATCGTCGGCGAGCGTTCGGAGCAGGTTCGCCGAACGTCGGTCGAACCTGAGCTTCCGATACCAGAGGTCGAAGGTGTAGAGATCGGGAAGTTCCCGAAGCATGGCGATCTTGAAGCGTCGGCGGTGCATCAGGCCCTTGCCCACCCGGCCGATCATCACCGCATCCTCGCATCCGAAGCGTCGTGCGGCCCTGACCCAGCCTCCGGAGCGAAGAAAGCCCACCGAGCGAAAATCATCGCAGGCCTCGGGAAAATCCTGCTCGTGGAAGCCCCTCAGGCCCAGGCCCACCACGCGCCGCCCGGACTGCCGGATCCCCTCGGCGCACAGCCGCGGGAGTTCACCCTGCCCGGCGATGATCGCGGTGGTCCCCATTCACTCGGCCCCCTCGCTGGCGGAGAGCGGCGGGATGAGATCGGCGGGCGACAACTGGTGCCCCGGATCGGCCTCCAGGGCGTCGAGCACGGCCAGGGGATCGTCCGCGACCGTCAGAAGCCGGCGGATCGCGGGTCGAATGAACCGCTGCTCGATGCCATGGTCGATCAAGGTCACCAATGGATCGAAATAGCCGTGATCGTTGATCACCCCGATGGGCTTGTCGTGTTCGGAGAGCACGCGGCCGACCAGGGTCTCGAAGAACTCCTCGTAGGTTCCAAGGCCCCCGGGAAGCACCAGGAAGCCATCGCCCTGCTCGACCATGATCTGCTTGCGGTCACGCATGGTCTCGACCACCACCAGTTCTTCGCCGCCGTCGAAAGCGACCTCCAGGTTCGCCAGATGCGAGGTGATGACCCCGAAGACCCGGCCGCCGGCGTCGACGCAGGCACGGGCCACCTCGCCCATCAGACCGCTGGATCCACCGCCGTAGACCAGCCGGAGGTTGCGGGACGCGAGTTCCCGGCCGACCAGCCTGGCCGTCTCGGCGAAGCGGGGGTCGATGGCGGGTGAACTGGAGCAGTAGACGGTGACGGATTTCATGATGTCGCAACGGTACCGCTTCGGATCGAGGGAGGCTTTTCTCGTGGATCGCGGAGGGGCTCCATCCCTCGATAGCATGCCGTGATGCTCCCATTCGTCCTGCTCATGATCCCGCTCGGATTCCTTCTGGCGGCTCCGGTCACCCAGGTCCTGGTCGCCGTCGGGCGTCGGTCCGGTGCCCTGGACTCCGCGGGAACCTCGGGTCACCAGAAGATCCTGCGATCGGTTCCGAACATCGGGGGGATCGGCATCGCGACCGGCGTCCTGATGCCACTGCTCGCCGGCCTGCTGCTGATCACGTTCGGCGGCGATCGGCTCGCCGACCTGCCGTTGATCGGTGGAGCCCTCGAAACCTTCGGCGATCGACTGGACTCGCAGCGGACGGCCTGGTGGATGATCGTCCTCGGGGGCATCGCCATCCACATCACGGGTCTGGTCGACGACCGTCGAGCGATCGGCCCCTGGAAAAAGCTGATCATTCAGCTCGGACTCGCCTCCACCGTGGTGGTGGTCGGGGATCTGCGGCTGGTCACGGCCCTGGACGTCTTCGGGCCCGCGGGGGTCTCGACCTCGGCGGTGATCACGGTCGTCTGGATCGTCGCGCTGTGCACCGCGATCAACTTTCTGGACAACATGGACGGTCTCGCCGGGGGCGTGGCGGCGATCGCGGCCGCGGTCTTCCTCGCCGCGACGATCATCAACGGTCAGTGGTTCACCGCCGTCGCCTTCGGGCTCCTGTGCGGATCGTTGATGGGATTTCTCGTCCACAACGTTCCGCCCGCCCGGATCTTCATGGGTGACGGGGGATCGCTTCTGGTCGGCTGGCTGCTGGCGACCCTCACCATTCGCACCACCTTCGTGGACACCTCGGATCCGGACTTCGCCCTGGGTTCCGCGTGGTACGGGGTCCTGATGCCGATCGTGGTTCTGGCGGTTCCGCTCTACGACCTGGTGGCGGTGACCCTCTTGAGGATCCGTCAGGGTCGGAGTCCGTTGGTCGGTGACCAGCAACATCTGTCTCATCGATTGGTCTGGCTCGGACTTTCCAGTCGTTCCGCGGTCGTCGTGATCTGGGCGTTGACCGCGGCGACCGGCGTCGGGGGAATCGTGCTCGGAAGCGTGGCCCCGTGGCAGGCGGTCATGATCGGGGCTCAGACCGGAGCCATCCTGCTCGTCGTGGGGCTGTTGGAATCCGGGGCTCGACGCCGGACCGCTCGAGATGAAGACTGATGGGCCGCGTGAAGACCACCCGCGTGCCGGTCGAGGACGCCGGTCCCGGTACGGTGCTGGCGATCCTGATCGCAGGGTTGGCGGCGATTCGTCTGATGTTGCCGTTCGCGCCGGACCGACTGTTCGATGTGGATCCCGGGAGTGTCGGCGGCCCGCTTCCCGCGGTCGGTTCCGCGGGTTCGTTGTTGATCGACGCGTTGCTGATCGTCTGCGCGGGATTCGCGTTGGGAATGGAGGCCCGACGGGGTCGTGCCGATCGTGCGTTGCTGGCGCTTCTGCTGCTGCCGCTTCCGGTGATCGCCTGGCATGGATGGAACGACACCCTCGATGCCTGGCGCGGCATCGACTGGTTCGCAGCGGTCGCCGCGGGAGTGGCACTCGCCCACCTGGTTCGAGTGCCGTCCACTCGCCGCGCGGTGCTTGCGATCCTGCTGGCCGCGATCGCGGCGAACGCCGTCCGCGGCGTTCATCAAGTGTCGATCGAACATGCCGATACCGTCGCGTTCTACGAGGAGAACAGGGACATGGTCCTCGCCTCGAGAGGCTGGGCACCGGATTCGCCCGCGGCATTGATCTACGAACGACGGTTGCGTCAACCGGAGGCCACCGGTTGGATCGGATTCTCAAACGTCCTCAGTGGGCTGCTCGCCGCCGGAGGGGTGCTGGCGATCGGACTGCTCGTGGAGGCTCGGCGATCCGGGGCGAGTGATCGCCGCGGTGCGGGCGGACCGGTGATGCTCGGCTTCGCCGGCATCGCCTGTCTGCTGCTCGTCGGACTCAACGGATCCAAGGGGGCGATCGCCGCGAGCGGGGTGGGGGTCTTCGGCCTGCTCCTGGTCCTCGGTCCGTTGCGGACCGGTTTTCTTCGACGTTCGGGATGGTGGCTGGTGGCGGTCGCGTTTCTCGCGTTTTCGGCGATCCTGCTGCGAGGCCTCCTGCCCGAGGAGTTCGGGGGGGATCGCTCGCTGCTCTTCCGATGGCACTACCTCCAGGGCGCGGTCTCGATGTTCCTCGCCCATCCCTGGATCGGGGTCGGTCCCGATGGATTCCAGGACGCCTACCTCGCGGCCCGCCCGCTGCGGAGTCCCGAAGCGGTCGCAAGTGCTCACTCGGTCTTCACGGACTGGATCGCCGCCCTGGGAGTCACCGGCGTGGCCTGGATCCTGGTCGCCGGCCGCATCGTGCTGCGACGGGGCGGGGATTCCTCGGAGGCGTCGGCGGAGGTCGAGGATTCGTCCGGGTCGCGATTGCTCATCACCGGGGGACTGATTCTCGTCGTGATTCTGGTCCTCCAGTTCTGGATCGAGGGTCCGCTTGGAAGTGAGGCGATCGCGGTCCGGATCGCGTCGATCACGGCGGCCGGTCTCGTCGGGATCGCGGTCTGGTCGGTCTCTTCGACGGTGCCCGATTCCATCGTGCGAGGCATCGCGGTGGCCGCGGCCGGCGTGGTAGTGGCGCAGTCCCAGATCGAGATGCTCGCGTGGCAACCGGGCTCCTTGGTCGCCTGCTGGGGATTTCTCGCGTGTGCCGGTGGCGTCTCGCCCCCGAGATCGTCGAAAGGGACCGGGGTCGAGGGGGGGATCATCGTCGTGATCTTCATGATCATCGCGGTCCTCGTCGGCCTCGCCTCGTTGCGGGACGAAGTCGGGATATCGCAGGCGCGGCGGTCGATCGCCGGTCTTCATCGGACGCCGGGGCTGGATCTGCCGCCACCGTCCGCGGGAAATCGGAGGGATGCTGCCGATTCCCTCGCCGTGGATCTGATCCCGGGCGGTGACTGGACCGACCCTCGGCGGGTGCGAGGGGTGATCAACCTCTACATGTCCACGGGGGTGGGGAGGGACCGCCGTGCGGCCGCGAAGATCGCGGCGGCCTGGTGTGACGCCCGGCCGGGAGTCGCCTCGGCATCCGCTCAGGCCTCGGTGCTCGAGGCGATCGCGATCGCTTCCGCGAAGCAGGAAGACGATCGTCGCGCGGAAGCCGCGATTCGAACCGCGATCGAATGGGATCCGTTCGACGCGGGTTGGCGGCTTCGGCTCGCGGAGCGGCTGGCCGCCCTCGGTCGCTGTCGTGAAGCGATCGCGGCGATCGATGACGCAGTGGCGTTGGATGCGACGCAGGAACTCGACCCGCTGGCCCGGTTCGGCGAGGCTCAGCTTCGACGGGTCGAGGCGGTTCGGTCGGCCTGCGAATCTTCTTCCCGGTGATCGGATCCCGCGGGGTCGTTCCAGATCTCGTGCCCTGCGTCCCGTGGCGAAGCCGACCGATGGGTGAAAGAACGTCTCGATTCAGACCGGGAGCAGGATTTCACCGACGGTCCGGCTGAAGGTCACCCCGCGGCTCGGTGGAAATCGTTCGGCGCCTTCATCCCGGAGCCCTTCCGCATGATGTGCGACGTACTGCTCGAAGACCGACCGGTCGGGGAATCGATACCGCACCGTGATGGTGTGCTGTTCCTCCTCCGGTTCGGTCCAGCGCACGACTTCCGCCCGGTCGGCGCCTCCGGCCATCACCGCCTGCATGTGTCCGTGACGAAGCCAGTGGAGAAACTCGTCGGCGACGAGAATCTCCTCGAAACGAGCGGTGACGGTGTAGGCGAGACTCATCACGGCAGTGTCCGACCGGGTCGGCCTGCTCGCTCGACTTTCGACAGTTTGTCCACCGAGAAGGGGCGGTTCAGGATTCCTCCTGGCTCCGGAGCCCCGTTTCGTGCGTGGTCGCCGCGGACATCATCGACTTCGACTCACGGCGTGGCGGAGGAATCTGTTCTACCGAAGGTGCCGTCCCCCTCGGCGATGGCGTCGAGAACCTGGTTCGGGGTGTAGGCGTCATTCTTCCACACTTCGACGGCGTCCTTTCCGTAGACCACCAGGAGGGGGATGGTGATCGATCCGGCTTGAGCGAGTCTGGCCTTGCCGTCAGGATTGTCACCGGTGAGATCGATCTTCATTGGAACGACGTCATCCCGCTCGAGTGCGGCGACCACGCGGGCGGTCTGCAACACGGTCGCTTCCAGGGTCTTGCAGTTCAGGCACCACTCGGCGGTGAAGTCGAGCACCACCACCTTGTCATCACTGATCGCGGTCGCGAAGCGTTCCGGCGTGTAATAGATCCAGTTGATCGGCCCCTTCGCGGTCATGACCATGCCGACCCAGATCGACAACGCGGCGATGAACGCGCCGAGACTTCCGAAGACCAGCCTCGGCCAGACCTTGGAGGTGAGGAGCCAGGTTCTCACCAGCAGCCAGACTCCCGCCGAGGTGGCGGCGAGGGTCACGACCCACCAGTAGAGACGACTGGGCGGCTCACCCGGCACCACGGTGAGGCCGGAGATGCCGCTTCCCACGAAGTAGACGCCGGCGGCGAGGAGCAGGAGGCCCATGACCTGCTTGACCACTTCACTGGCGGGGCCGGTCCTCGGCATCTTCTTCACGAGGTCGGGGACGGCGCTGAGAATGAGATACGGGATCGCCATGCCGATGCCGATGGCACCGAACACGGTGAGGACCGTGGCCGGAGATTGCTTGAGCGCCCAGGCGGCCGCGGCCCCCATGAGGGGAGCGGTGCACGGGGTGGAGAGAATCGCGGTCATGATGCCGAAGACGAAGGAGCCTCCGAGGGTCTCGTGGCTGGTCTGGAGGGCATAGACCTTGTTGGGCAGCTGGATCGTGAAGAACCCGGCCATGCCGATGGCCATCACCACGATGATCGCACCGACGGTGATGGTGAACAACGGATACTGGAAGAGCTCACTGATCGACTGGAAGCTCTTGAGACCCGCGATCAGGCCGCCAAGCACCATCCAGAAGAAGACCACCCCGACCGACATGGCGGCACCGAGGGCGATGCATCGTCGACGATTCTCGGCCACCGCGCTCAGGCCCATGATCTTCAGCGGGATGACCGGCAGCACGCACGGGGTGAAGTTCAGCAGCAGGCCGCCGAGGGCGGCGACCAGCAGGAGCAGGAAGAATCCACCTCCGCCCGCGGCGTCGAGCGAGAACGTGAGACCGAAGACGTCGAATTCGACGACTTCGGGTGGTGCTTCACCGCCTCTGATGCTGGCGAAGACCGAGGGGTCGAAGCGGGAGAAGACGGGGTCACCGTCGTGGTTGGTGCCCGCGGGCACGCCGCCGGCCGCCACGATCGTGACGGTGCCCTTCAGAGTCTCGCTCGCAGGTTGCAGGCAGAACTGGTCGTCGCAGGCCTGGAACGAGATTTCGACCGAGATCTCCTGCGGTCCGGGAGGGGCGTCGGCGGCGACCGTGGCGGGAATGAGAATTCCCACTCGGCCTTCGTAGACCCCGTAGTTCATTGGTCCGTCGCCGAGATCCGCCTCGACTCCGTGGACTTCGGGCCAGATGGTGAATCCGGGGTGGAGTTCGATCGATCCGGAGTCTCCGGCCGGAATGGCGATTTCCGTGCGAATCGCCGAACTGAAGGCCACATACGGCTCCGGTATGGAGCCGGGGCCGGGCCAGAGGTGCCAGCCGGGTTCGGCATCGAGCACTACCGCGATGATGAAGTCGGCCCCGGGAGCGACTTCCGTCCGGGAGGGCAGGATCGAGGCGGACACCTGATCCCGCGAGTCGTTGAAGACGGGCTGAGCGGCGGCCTTGGGAACCCCGAAGCCGAAGTCCACCTGGGCTGACGCCTCGCCGACGAGGACGAGGACGAGGAGGAGGCAGAACGCCGAGAGGGCGTTCGGACGATCGAATCGGTCTCGAAGGGTCATGGTGTTCTAAGGATACGGCCCCGATCGGCTCGGGATCGGGCCGGCCGTCGGCTCGGGAGTCATCGGAGACCTTTTCGGAGGGAATGGTCCGGAAATTCTCCGCCGAGCCGGTCCCCGAACGGATCCGGCGGGAAGTTGATTGTCCGGCGGAGCGGCTCGGTTCAAGCGACATTCATCGCTGTGCCGATGTCACTCTGGGGTTTCGTACGCCGGCTGGAGGCCGGCCGCCCTCTTTGGTCCCTCTTCCAGGTGGTTGGACAATGCCTGAACAGGACATGCTGGATCAGACCGACATCGACGCGTTGCTGAACGCGGTCGAGACCGGCGACATCAAGGATGACCAGCCTCCCGCCCGCATCTTCTCCCGATTCCGACGGGATTCCGAGAAGGTCGAGATACGGGTCTACGACTTCAAGCGACCGGAGCGCATCGGCAAGGATCAGATGCGGACGCTCCAGACCCTCCATGAGGGGTTCGCCCGCGGCTATGGGGCCCAGCTTTCGGGGTTCCTGCGTTCGATCGTGGAGGTTCGAGTCGCCACCGCCGAGCAGATGACCTACTCCGAGTTCATCGGAAGCCTGCCGAATCCCACCTGCTTCACCCTGCTCGAATGTCCGCCGCTCGACGGGCAGTTCTGCGTCGAGATCAGTCCGCTGATCGTCTATCCCTTCGTCGATCGGCTGCTTGGTGGCAACAATACGGATCTGGTGATCCCCCAACGCCCGATGACCAGCATCGAGGGGCGACTTCTGCGTCGGATCCTCGGATTGGGGATGGGGGCGATGAGCGAGGCCTGGGCTGGCGTTCGAGAGATCGATTTCGACATCGCCGCGATGGAGTCGAATCCCCATCTGGTGCAGATCGTCCCGCCCAACGAGGTCGTGGTGGTGATCGGTTTCGAGATCAGACTGGGGAATCGAGCCGGCACGATGAGCCTCTGCATGCCCTACAACGTGATCGAGCCGGTCATGGAGGACCTCAACGCCGAGAACTGGATGGTGTCGGGGAGAAGCGGGGCACGGGGAGCCGATCCGGCGATCGTGTCCCGGCTTCAGGATTCCAGCCTCCAGGTCGAGGCGACGCTCGCCGATACGACGATCACACTTTCGGAACTCGGTCGCCTGGAGGTGGGAGACCTGATCACCACCGATCGGGAAGCGACCGAGCCGGTCGTGGTCAGCATCGAGGGGCGACCGAAGTACGAGGCGGTCCTGGGCCAGCATCGCGGGCAGCGAGCACTGCGAATCACCGGTCATGCCCGTGGGCACCAGCCGGAAGACCTCTCCGGCGATCCGGTCGAAGCACCGAATTCCCGGGTTTCCGACCCGGGAGTGGCGGGCGAATCGTCTCCCACCACGTCTGGACCTTCGGCCACCTAACCGTCCGATCCCGAGTACCACCGGAAAAGCAGTGTCATTCGCCTCAGGCCGGGAAACCGGCTATCCTGTTCGATCGCCCTCGGCTCGCCGGGGGATTGGTCCCGTCCGTCGTCAGATGGTCGGGGAGGCTCGGGAGCGCGTGGTGCGACTTCCGTCGTTTGATGTCTGCCGGCCCTGATGGGTTGGCCATCGGGTTCGACGATGACCTGGAACGCCATGCGAATCGACGCATCGGACCAGAACCATCGCGTGATCTCCCAGTGACCGTTCACGTCACTGTTCTCGGATCACTCGCCGGTCTCCGCCCTTCACGGACGGTGGTCGGTGGCGAATCAACCTCCCCCGGGGAGCACGCCGCCATGCGGTGATGCTTCCTTCCATCACGACTCCGTCCCGAAGAAGATCCCTCCGGATCGCTTCGAGTCGGGCCGACGGGCCACGCGTCTCCCTGGACGCGTGGCTCTCTTCGTCGGTGTGGGGCATGGAAGCTCGGGCCGTACGGGGCGGCCGACATCGGATGGGGTCACCGACTCGGTCCTTCAGTTCTCAATCTGGTTCGACAACTCACGCAGGACATTCAAACGACATGAACGCCGAAACCCTACGCATCCTCGATTCCATCGCCCGCGACCGCAACATCGATCGAGAACTCCTCATCGAGGACCTCGAGCAGGCGATGGTCAGCGCGGCCAGGAAGCACTTCAACTCTCTCGATACCGAAGAGTTCGGCTGCCACATGGATCGGCTTTCGGGGGCGATCCGTCTCTGGCGGAACCAGGAGGACGGTGCGGAAGAAGAGATTTCGCTCGAGTCGATGGGTCGGATCCCCGCCCAGACCGCCAAGCAGGTCATGATCCAGCGATTCCGCGAAGACGAACGCAACAGCCTGCTCGAGGAATTCGCGAAGCGACAGGGAGAGGTCGTCACCGGTACCGCACAGCGATACGAAGGCGGTGCCCTCGTGGTGCAGATCGAGCGGGCGGAAGGCTTCATGCCCCGCAGCGAGCAGATCCCAGGAGAGCAGTTTCATCCGGGCGACCGGGTTCGGTGCCTGATCCTCGACGTCCGCGACGCCGGGCACCAGGTCAAGATCGTGCTGAGCCGCTCGCATCCCGACTTCATCCGACGACTCTTCGAGCAAGAGGTCCCCGAAGTCAACGAACGAGTGATCGAAATCAAGGCGATGGCCCGCGAGGCCGGCTTCCGCACCAAGCTCGCGGTCAGCTCGATCGACTCGAAGGTCGATGCGGTCGGAGCCTGCGTCGGGGTGCGGGGCAGCCGCATCCGGAACATCGTCGACGAGCTCAACGGCGAGAAGATCGACATCGTTCGCTGGAACGAATCGAGTCAGGTGCTCATCGCCAACGCGCTCAAGCCGGCGGAGGTCGAGGAAGTCAGCCTGTGCTTCGAACTCGGTCGCGCGACGATCATCGTCCGGGAGGACCAACTCTCCCTTGCGATCGGTCGCCGGGGGCAGAACGTCCGACTCGCAGCCCGATTGACCGGCTGGGACATCGACATCCTCACCCCCGAGGAGTTCGCCAAGGGCCTTGAGGCGCTCGAAGAGACCGTCAAGCAGATCGAGGGCATCGAGCCCGAGACGCTCGACCGCATGGGCGCCCTCGGAATGATCAGCGTGTTCGACGTCGAAGAGGTCGGCGAAGGTGTCCTCGTGGACGATCTGGGCATGACCGAGCAACTCGCGTTGAGCATCATCGAGCAGTGTGCGGCCAAGGCCCATCAGATCTCCGAGCAGCAGGAGAAGGACAAGGCGGCGGCCGAGGCCAAGGCGGCCGAGGAACAATCCGCGGATGCGATCCTCTCCTCGTCCGACGCCGAAGCAGAATCGGCGGTCGCCTCCATTCTCGGCGGCGAATCGACCACCGAATCCCCGACGGAAGCCGCCGAAGCGGCTTCCGAAGCAAGTAGCCCAGAATCGAACCCAGCAGCCGAGCCCGACGCCGCCGCGGAATCCGCCGCGGACGCCCTGCTCGGAGGCGATGGTGGCGAGCAGCCACCCGCCGCCGACTGATCCGGCGCCCGATCGTTCGTTTTCGAATCGAGTCCCAGGAGACCCACGTGGCCAAGAAGACCACCACTCTGAGAGTGCACACCCTCGCCAAGGAACTCGGCGTGTCCAGCAAGGACATCATCGCCAAGTGCAAGGCTGAGGACATTCCCGATATCACCAACCACATGTCGGCGGTGTCGGTGGGACTCTCGCACACGATTCGGGAATGGTTCGGCGATGCCGCGGCCGCAGCGGGCACCGCGGTGGAGACCGCGGCGCCGGTTGACGTGGCGGCCGTGCGCAAGAAGGTCAAGAAGGTGACGAAGAAGGCCGCGGCCAAGGAGCAACCTCCGGCCGTGGTCGACGAGCCCGAAACGTCGGTCGCCACGATCGAATCCGAGGCCCCGGTGGTCGAGGTCGACGCGAAGACCGAGGTCGCGACCGAGACCGCAGGCGGTGATGAAGCCGCGCCGGCGACGGATCCGCCGAAGGTGGTTTCGCTTCCGCCTTCAGCCGATACCCCGGCGGCGGAGGCCGGCGAGTCGGACCCTGGCGGTATCGACGACGCAGGGACGGCCGACACCGATGCCGAGTCCACCGTCTCGGGCGGTGGTCCGAAGATGAACGTGCCGGATCGGCCGAAGACCATCACTCCGGTCGGTCCGAAGCTCGAGGCCCCCAAGAAGGTGGCCCTGAGCGGTCCCAAGGTCATCCGGGTCGAAGAACCCGAACCGGTGCGGGCTCCTCGACCGAGGAACGCCCCGTCCGGAAGCGGCATCATGAGCAATGCCGGGCCCCGCCGTGGCGGTGGAGCCGGTGGAGCCGAAGGTGGCGAGCAGCCGTACGGCCGTGGCGGCCAGGGTGGCGGTCCGGCCGGACGTGGCCGAGGCGCCGGGCCCGGAAACAAGACCCGTAGTCCCCGCCGAAATGATGGGCGGACGGGTCGAGCGGGCAACACCAACGACCAGCCGTTCCAGCCCTGGCGAAGCCAGGACATGATCGAACGAGATCAGGCGCTCAAGCACTCGCAGGGATTCTTCCGCTCGCATCGACAGGATCGATCCCGAGGCCGAGGTGGTCCGCGTCGGGTCAATACCGCCCAGAAGCCGACCGGACCCGTGAAGGTCGCCGAGCCGATCACCATCAAGGACCTTTCCGCGGCCAGTGGTGTGAAGGCGGCGGACATCATCAAGAAGCTCTTCCTCGAGGGCGTGCCCGCCACGATCAACTCGTCCATGGAGACCGAGCAGGCGATCGAGATCATGATGGAGTACGAGATCGAGCTGCAGGTCGAGGAAGCGAAGTCCGCGGCCGAATTGATCGAGGAGCGGTTCGCCGAGCGAGATCGCTCGGACGAACGTCCTCGGAGTCCGATCGTCACGATTCTCGGCCATGTCGACCATGGAAAGACATCACTGCTCGACCGTATTCGCAAGGCGAATGTGGCATCGGGTGAAGCAGGGGGCATCACGCAGGCGACCAGCGCCTTTCAGGTTCCGGTCAGTGCCGGTGACCGGGAGCGACTGATCACCTTCATCGACACCCCGGGTCACGAGGCGTTCACCGCCATGCGGGCCCGCGGGGCTCAAGTGACCGATGTGGTGGTTCTCGTGGTCGCGGCCGATGACGGCGTGATGCCGCAGACCGAAGAGTCCATCAGCCACGCGTTGGCCGCGGGGGTCCCGATCGTGGTCGCCCTCAACAAGATCGACAAGGCGGAAGCGACGGATGCCAACATCCAGCGGATCCTCGGCCAGCTGGCGGAACGGGAACTCAACCCCACCGAATGGGGTGGTGGCATCGAGGTGGTGCGGACCAGTGCGATCACCGGCGACGGCATTCAGGATCTGCTGGACATCCTCGACTACCAGGCCGATCTGCTCGAACTGACGGGTGACTTCGACGGCAACGCCGAAGGAACCGTGATCGAAGCCCAGGTCGAAGAGGGTCGGGGCCCGGTCGCCAGGATGCTCGTTCAGGACGGGATGCTCAAGAAGGGCGACTTCATCGTCACCGGACGTGGCTTCGGCCGGGTTCGGGACATCGTCGACGATCACGGCAAGCGCATCGATTCCGCGGTTCCCTCCACTCCGATCGCGATCAGCGGGATCGACTCCCTCCCTGACGCCGGAGACCGCTTCTTCGTGGTCGACAGCCTCAAGGAGGCCGAGTCCGCCGCGGAGGAACGTCGTCGACTCGAGCGTGAACGTGAGCTCGCGGCTCCGAAGATCACGCTCGACAACATCTTCGACCACATCGAAGAAGGAAAGAAGAAGGACCTTCCTCTGGTGGTCAAGGCCGATGTTCAAGGCTCGGTGGAGACCCTCAGGGTCGTACTCGGCAAGATCGGTTCCGATGAGGTCCGGGTGTCGGTCAAGCACAGCGCCGTGGGTGGCATCAATGAGAGTGACGTCACCCTCGCCGAAGCGACCGGTGCCATCATCGTGGGCTTCAATGTCACCACCACGGCCAAGGCGCGGCAGCTCGCCGAGTCCAAGGGTGTCGACATCCGACTCTACGATGTGATCTACGACATCACCGATGACGTCGAGAAGGCCGCCGCCGGCCTGCTCGATCCGGAACTCAAGCTCGAGGTCCTCGGCCACGCCGAAGTCCGCGAGGTCTTCCGGATCACCAAGGTCGGTGCGGTCGCTGGTTGCTATGTCACCGACGGTCAGGTCGAACGGAACGCGCAGATTCGCGTGACGCGAGGAGGCATCGTGGTGGAGAAGGATCGAAGACTCGAGCAACTGAAGCGATTCAAGGACGACGCGAAGGAAGTCAAGAGCGGCATGGAATGTGGCATGAAGATCGACGGCTACGACGACATCAAGGCCGGAGATGTTCTGGAGTGCTACAAGACCATCGCGGTGGCGCGGACGCTCTGACATGGCGCGTCGTCGCTTCGAGGATCCAGCCCGTGAGGCATCGATCCGACCCGATCGGATCGCATCCCTGCTCGCTCAGATCGTGCAGGAGAGGATTCTGCGCGGATTCGCGGATCCTCGCATTCGGGGGATGGTGTCGGTCACCAAGGTGGATGTCTCGACCGATCTTCGAAGTGCGATGATTCAGATCTCGGTGCTTCCGGACCTCTACGGTCCTCGAACCATCAGCGGCCTCCGCAGTGTGACGGGAATGTTGCGACGAACGATCCGGGATCAGACCTCCATGAGACGGGTCCCCGATCTCCAGTTCCGACTCGACGACTCCCTCAAGCTGGCGGCTTCGCTCGACGAGGCCATTCGCGACCGCCCGGACACGGTGAAGAACAGCCCGTCGCCTTCTTTCGACGACGAAGATCCCGCGGCTTCCGACGTGTTCGACGTCGAGGCTTCGGAACACGAAACGACCCCATCCCCCGACCCTGCCGGTGAAGCGGAAGAGAACCGCGAGCCATCCGAGGAGCGATCGTGAAGCACAAGTGGGCCAAGCCGGCCAAGTTCAACTCGTTCGTCAAGAAGTACCGTGGGGCCGAGACCCCGTTGCTTCCAGACTTCATCCGGCCTCGGGATCCAGTCGCGGTCATGGTTCACTCGTGGCTTCTCTGGGAAGCGAGCACGGATCAGGCCGAAGTGGCGATGCGGAAACTGCTCGACGCGTTCGTCGACTTCAACGAGATCCGGGTGAGCCTTCCGCACGAGAAGGCCACGGTGATCGGCAAGCGATATCCCCGGTTGGAAGAGCGGCTCCATGGGATTCGGAGGACGCTTCATTCGCTTTATCTCAAGCGTCATTCGCTCTCCTTCGATCACCTCGCGGACAAGGGCAAGCGGGACATCAAGGCCGACATCGAGGAACTCGATGGGATGCATCCCTTCGTTGCGGCTCGGATTCTCCGGATGTCCTTCGAGGTTCATGCACTTCCCGCGGACGACCAGCTTTCCGCATTGCTCCACGAGAACGACGTCATCGAGGAGCCGGTCGATCCGGATGAGTTGTCGGCCTGGCTGGGTGGAATGGTCAAGGCCGACGATGCGATCGACATCATGGCCACGCTTCAGGCCGCGGTCGACGATGCCTGGGGACGAGGCATCATGACCAAGATGGTTCGAAAGCATCGTCCGACCCGGGCCCCGGATCCCGAGCCGGAGATGGAGATCGTCGAGGAGGTCGAGCCGGAGCCGGCTCCCCGACCGAGCGTCAAGAAGGCAGCGACGAAGAAGGCTCCGGCCAAGAAGACGACCAAGAAGACGACCAAGAAGACGGCCGCCACCAAGGCCTCCACCAAGAAGGCCCCGGCGAAGAAGACGGCCAAGAAGGCTCCAGCGAAGAAGACGGCCAAGAAGGCTCCAGCGAAGAAGACGGCCAAGAAGGCTCCGGCGAAGAAGACGGCCAAGAAGGCTCCGGCGAAGAAGACGGCCAAGAAGGCCCCGGCGAAGAAGACGACCAAGAAGGCCCCGGCGAAGAAGGTGGCCAAGAAGTCGGCGACGAAGAAGGCGGCTCGCGACACCCGGTCGAGAGGCTGACGCATGGGCCGGGTTGTTCACCGGCCGATCGAGTCGGTCCTCCCCGGAACGGTGCTCGCCGCGGCATTCGCGGCGGCGACCACGATTCTGGGGTGCCACCCGGTCGGAGACGCCTCTTCGACGCGTTCGAATCCGGCGGACACCTTCTCGGTGGCGACGAAACCCGGAGCCGCATCGGCTCCGGTTCTTCGTCGGGAGATTCCGGTTCCCAGATCGATCATCGGACCGGATTCCGAAAACCCGTCCAGCGAACTCTCGATCGATGCGGGCGACGAGGCCGACCTCGATTCGCTGGCCGGTCTGCTCCTCGATCTTCGAATCGCTCCCCTCACGCCCGCACCCTTCATCAAACATCCGGATGGTGGGACCCCGCGCGCGATCGTCCGGGCCTATGTGCGTGGGCGGACCGCGATGGCGGACGGAGATGCATTCCGGGCGGTCGAGATCCTGGAGACCGCGGTTCGACAAGGTGGCGGCCCCAAGGTCCTCTCCACTCTTTCGGATGCGCTCGAGCTCGCCGGCAGATCGGCGGATGCGCTCGCCATACGGCGGGAGATCGCCCGACGTGGTTGGTTGGAATCCGAGGACGCTCGAGTCCTGGTGGAGGCGCTTCGCCGTCGCGGACTGACTGCGGACGCCATCGCCATCGCCGCGGCCCGTGTCCAGGTGGAATCGGATCGGATCGAACGACTGCACGTCGCGGTGGCGCTGATGCTCGCTCTGGATGCGTCGGATCGATCGGCGACCGCGACCATGATCCGGCATGCGATCCTCTCCGAATCCCCCGGGGAACTCGATGCGTTCGCGACTCGTGAACCGCGTCTGGCGTCGCTTCTCTGGAAGTTGTCGGGCGATGATGCCGCCCGTGACGGTGATGCCTTGCTGGCGGACCGCCGATGGCGGCGTGCCCGCGGACTGTCAAGCGAGAGCGCAGGCTGGAGCGAGCGACTGGCCTGGTCGGCCGCGACCCTCGGCCGCGACGAGATCGTGCAAGACCTGATTCTCGAGGCGACGATCCGCCCGGGGGCGATCTCGATCGACCAGATCCGCCTCTTCCGGGAAGAGGGTGTGGATCTCTCCCAAGTGGCCGAAACCCTCGCCGATCGATTGCGGGCGGATCCGGATCGATCGGAGGCGGCTCGCCTGCTTACGGTCTGCGATCCATCGCTGGCGGCCAGAACCTTCGCGACCATCGCAGGTGAGGGACGTGGCGAGTCGATCGCGGGACCGTTGGTCGCCGCATCCGTCCCCGGGGGAGTGGAGGCCACCTGGGATGTCGCTCGGTCCTTCGGCCGAGATCCGGATCTGGTGGATGTGGTGGTTGAACGGCTCCTGGCCGGTCCGTGGCGGACGGAGGAACTTCTGGCGACGATTCTCGACCGCGTCGAGCCGTCGTCGACTGATGGAATCGATGCGTCATCCGCGGTGGTCGCGGCGGAGGTTCTTCGGAGGCACGCCCGACCCGATCTCGCTTCCCGGATCCTCGCGGCCGCGGTCGAGTCGACGTCGGCGACGCGGGTGGCTCGGATTCGACTGGCGGCGGATCTCCTGGATCCCATTGGAGTGGATGAAGTCGGTGGCTCACCTTTCGATTCACGGGTGGAAACCGAGCGCGTGGTGGGACTCCTCGCCGCCGGCGAACCGGAGCTCGCCCTGCAACGAGTGGACGAGGCGTTGCTCGAGGCATCGGACGAGCCGATGCTGATCGCGGCTCGAGGTCGGGTGCTCGGCACGCTTCGAGGTCAGGCGGGATCGGGGCTCGCGGAACTTCGGCGGGCCTGGCGGATGGGTGATCGCCGGCCGGAGACGTTGATCGAGATCATCATGCTCTTCTCCCAGGTTCCGGTCGATGACCGGGAGGATTCGAAGGAACTCGATCGCCTGCCGCGTGCCGTGCTTGAGGAGCCTTCCTTCCGTCGACTTCTGGAGGCGGATCAGGCCCTTTCCGGTGGTGATCCCGTCGAGGCCGAGAAGGTGGTGATGCCGCTGCTGGAGAATGCCGATTGGCGTTCGGTCGCGATCCCTCGTCTGCTCGCGGCCTGGAGGGCGTCGGGGCGACTTGCCGACGGGCAGGCGCGGTTGACCCGGCAGGTCGCGGATCACCCCTCGGATCCGGTTCTGGGAGATGCACTCTTCGTGCTCGATCGCGTGATGAACGGACCGCGATCGACGGCCGCGACTCTCCGCGCGGCCATGGATTCCAGCTCGTCGGGGTTGCCGGCTCGAAGATTGGAACTGGTGCTTGCGGAGATTCCTGAGGCGAAGCAGGAGAGGTTGGAACTTGCGGCTCGCCGGATCGATCGATCGGGATCCGGGGCCGTCGGCTCGCTCGATCGAATCGAACTCGCGCTCCTCGCTTCGGATTCCGCGGATTCCAAGACGCTTGCCTTGTTGGAGTCACTGGAGCCTGCGGACCTGACGCCGCGGTTGAGAAGACGGTTCGTCTCGCTGGCGGCGGCGGTTCAGGCCCCCCCGGGGCGTGATGCGGTCACGCGGATTGCCAAATGGCATCGAAAAGGCGGGATTCCGGTCGACGTGGACACCGCGTTGGCGATCGTTCACGGACTCGGGCCGGAGTTGGGAGCGGAAGCCCTGGAAGGACTTCCAGCGGCGGCTCCGATCACGAATCAGGATCCCTCGTGGCGAGATCGACTGCTCGCGGATGACGCGACGGCGAGCGTCCGGCTGGAGGCGATCGCCGCGGTACTGGCCTTCGCGGTCGATGCCCTCGATCCGACCCAGGTCTCGTCGGACATCGTGCGATCCGCGGTGGTCGTCGCGATCGAAGCCGGCGCTCCCGGCGATCGGATCGAGGCGCTCCTGCGGCGGGCCGCAGACCGAGGCTGGAACCTGAGATCCGCCTGGCAGTTGGCACCCGGGAGTGAATTCGAGTCGGGCGTTCCGTTCCTCGAGGTGGCGTCGGAAGCCTCGATCCTGGGGGCGGATGCGGTCTCGATCGTCCTGCTCGAGGCTGCGGTCGATCAGAATCCTGAAAATCCAATCGCCCTCAACAACCTCGGGTTCGCATTGCTTGAAACCGAGCGGATCGAGGAGGCCACGTCGCTGATCGAACAGGCGTTCGAGCTGGATTCGGGGAATGCGAGCACGGTCGATTCGCTGGGTTGGATGCGGTATCTCGAGGGCCGTAACGATGCGGACGACCCGAGAAACGCTCTTTTCTGGATCGAACGATCGATTCGGATCAGAAAAATGAACGGCATTCGGATCAGCCCGGAAGTTCTGATGCACCGGGGGGATGCCGCGTGGAGGACGGGTCGGACTGCCGAAGCGATCTCGAGCTGGCGAAGTATCACGGCGGAGGATGAACCGGGTCTCCGAGCCCAGCGTCTCCGGGCCTTCGATGCCTACCAAAGAAGCGCCTGGGGCACCCTTCTGATCAGCTCCGAACGGCTTGACAGCCTGGTGCCATGGGCGGAAGGCGCACGGATACGACTGGATGCCGTCGCCGCGGGGGAGATTCCTCCGGTGTTTCCAACCCTGGAAGAACGCGTGAATCCGGAATCCAGCGTGCAGACCGAGCCTGATTGACCGACAATCCCCAGCCCCCGGGCGATGTCGTGCCGAAGGGTTCTGATTCGATTTCCTGAAAAGAGGGCAGTCCGATGGCCGGTCACAGCAAGTGGGCCAACATCAAGCATCGCAAGGCCGCGGTCGACAAGAAGCGCAGCAAGATGTGGAGCAACTGCAGCCGCGCGATCATCGTCGCGGCCCGGCAGGGGGGTGGAGACCCAAAGTTCAACACGACCCTGCGCTATGCGATCGACGATGCGAAAGCGGCGAACATGCCGAAAGACACGATCGAAAAGGCGGTCAAGAAGGGCACGGGGGAAATCGAGGGTGAAACCTACGAGCCCGCCCGCTACGAGGGATACGGACCGGGGGGGGTGGCGTTCATCGCCGACTGTCTGCAGTCCAATGCGAACAAGACGGCACCGGAGATCAAGTCGATCTTCTCCAAGGCCGGGGGAAATCTCGGTACCCCGAATTCGGTGTCCTTTGGTTTCACCCAGGAAGGTGTCATCCTCATCGATGCGGAGAAGCACTCCGAGGATGACGTTCTGGAGCCGGCCCTGGAAGCCGGAGCCAAGGACGTCGTGGGGGAGGATGGATTCGTCCAGGTGACCACCGAGCCGACCGATTTTCTAGACGTCAAGGAGGCGATGGCGGCCGCCGGCATCGCGATGGAGTCCGCGGAACTCACTTTCACCCCGTCAACGGTCGTGGATCTCGATCTCACCGGGGCCCAGAAGGTTCTCAACCTCATCGACACGCTCGAGGATCACGATGACGTCCAGAACGTCTATCACAACGCCGTCATTCCGGCGGAGGCGTACGAGTGAACGTGATCCGCATCAAGTCAGGGGCTCGGCTCGGCCGATGATCCTTGGGCGGCCAGTCGATCACCGCCGCCCTCCGCCAGCCCCGTTTTGGATACCTGTCATCATGCGATTCCGTCCGCATCACTCGATCACCCTCGTTCTGCTCCTCGGATCCCTCCTTGGGGGATGCACGCGGCAGACCGCCACGTTCCCCGGTCACTCGGATCCCGAGGTCTGGAACGCGATGGTGACGGTCGCCGAGAATCCGGTCTACGACGATTGGTTCGTGTTCGAGAACGAGGTCATGTCCGATCGTCCCGCGGGACGAATCGAGATCTACCGAATTCTGCGAAGGGATCTGGTTCGAGTCGGCCAGAACCCGGTCCGGCAGGAAGAGGATTGGCGTTTTCAAGTCCAGTTCCTCTACACCGACCCCCCGACCATCAAGTTCTCCGCTCGCCAGACGGCGGTGCCGGCTCACGTCTGGCGAGAGGCTGACCGGTATTTCAACGACATGAGAACGATTCTCGAGCCCGATGGGGCCGCACCCCTCATCGAGGTGGAGTCGATCGTCGAGATCGAGTCGGAGTCCGCGGCCGAGGAGGCCGGCGGGGAGGAACCCGAGGTCACCGAGGTCATGGAAATCGAGGTGGTTGAACCGGAAGCCTCGACCAGTCAGACTTTGACGGATCTGCTCGAGCCGAAAAGCCCCTGATCCCAGGACGGTTGAAACTCGAATCGATCCGGGGAGTCTGACCATGCCGTCGCGGTATCCGGCGAGTGGAGTTCGAGTCGTGGACGGGAGTTTTTCGTGACCAAGCCGAGTACCAGTGACCACGCCGCCATTGCCGAGCTCTCCTCGGGTGAGAAACGAGACCTGCTCGGTCTGGGGGCCCTCGCCGCGGCCTGGGCGCTGGTCCCCGCGGGATTGGGATTCCTCCTGCTGGCACGGATCGGTTGGGTCGCCGAGGTCTACACCGGAATCATCGATGAGCAAGGACTCGTGATCGCGATCGCGATCTACGCCTTGATCTTCGGGGTGACGGCTGGACTGGGCCTGCTTCCAACCTACGCCCAGGCGATTCTCGGAGGCTGGATCTTCGGCACGGTTTTCGGAACGGTCGGGGCGATGATGGGCATTCTGCTGGGTGCGCTGCTCGGACACGGTCTTGCCCGGCTCATCTCCGGAAATCGGGTGGAAGCGATCATCGAGCGGCGACCCAAGGTCCTCGCGGTCCGGAATGCCCTGGTCGATGCCGGCCTGATGCGCAGCATTGGAATCGTGGCCCTGCTCCGGGTCAGTCCCAACAGCCCGTTTGCATTGTCGAACCTGGCCCTGGGAGGTTCGAGAACTCCGCTGATTGCCATGTTCTTCGGCACGGCGTTCGGCATGCTGCCACGCACGGCGCTGGCGGCGGGTTTCGCGGCGGCGGCGGCGGCCGACGGGTCCAAGGATCTCGTGGACGTGGTCCGGCAGAAGGGGCTTCCGCTCACCCTGGTGGGGATTCTGACCCTTCTGATCACGGTGGCGGTGATCGCGGCGGTCGGAAATGCGGCCCTGAAGCGCGTGGTACCGGGGGTCGACAGCGATCAGGCTTCCGGGGGGCCCAGCTGACGATCGAGCTTGCGACGGAGTGGCCCGTCTCCCGGCCGTTCCCGAGCCAATGATTGAAGATCCCTGGCTTCTCGGATCCAGGTCTCGATCTGTTCGGGATCCGCCTTCTGGTTTCCGTGGTCGGCTTCCGCCCGGTACGCGATGCAGAGGGCGATTTCCGCGATGAGTTCGGGATCCTCGGAATCGATGGTCAGCAATGCCCGGCCGATCTCCAGCGTTCGGTCGAGTCGGCGTCGAGTCGCTTCCAAGTGGGTTTCGGCGAGGTCGAGATCGTCATTCGAGGCGGCCTCTCCGGCCAACGCGAGATCCACTTCCGAGAGGTAGCGATCGGCGCGGATCGCAAGTCTCCGGGCGTCGGCATCCGGCAACGTCTCCAGGCGTGGCTTGACGATCGAGTTTCGGTACCTGGCGATGACTTCGGCGAATGGCTGGGTGTCGCCCCCATGAAGGCTCACGAGTCGACTGGCTCGGGACATCGCGGTCATGAGGTCGTCCACCGCACCCCGACGATCAAGAGGATCGAGCCACGCGACTTCGAAGGTGAGGTCGAGGTATCGCTTCACGTGACGCCGGGCGGTCGCCGGGGACGAGGCCGCGAAGGCTTCGGCGAGAAACCAATGTCCGTTGGCCAGATCACGTCGCGATCGGGCGGACTCCGTCGGCGCCGCTTGATCCGCCAGGAGTCGGCGCCGATCGAGTGATCTCTGGTGAAGGGCCTTGGCCGCCTCGTTCTGTCCCAGGAGGGTTCGGATCGAGGCCATGCGGGTCTCGACCATCGCGAGATCTCGTTCCGAGTCACCGTCGCGGTTGGAGTGGGCCGCGTGGGATTCTTCGTAGGCCGCGAGCGCGCCATTGAGATCGCCCTCTCGCTTGAGGACGTCGCCGAGATCGGTGCCGATCATCGACCGCTGACGGGGGAAGTCCCGGTTGGCCGCGATCTCCGCCTGGGAAAGGAGTTCCAGCGACGCTTCCAGTCGTGGGCGTCGGGAGATCACCGGGAGGGCGTCGGATTCGAGCAGTTCCAGCAGGGCGGAGATGAAGAGCAGATCCGGATGGTTCGGATGGAGCGCACGAGCTTCGGCCAGGGCGGTGGCCACTTCGGCTCGTCGTCGAGCACCATCTTCCCGATCACCCAGGGATGGATTTCGGCGCTGCCAACGGATTTTCGCGACCTGGAGTTGGAGTGCGATCCGTCGGGCGATCAGATCCGGGTCATCCGGAACGATGCTCAGACCGGTATCGATCCGTTCCAGCATCGCGGTCGCGAGTCGATCCGCATCGTCCAGTCGGTTCGCCTCGGCGAGCGAGGTCACCAACGACTCGGTTCCCTTCGCTGCGGATTGGAGTTCGATGCCGGCAAGTGCGGCGCGAATCGTCTCCGAGGTCTCCGCCCGTGCGGTCTGGGTCTCCGCCCGGGAGGAGGCGAGATCCGCTTCGGTTCGAGACGCCCTCGCATCCGCGAAGGCGGCGAGGGTCAGGGCCGCGAGGGCCAGGGCCACGACGCCGGTCGCACTCACGGCGACACCGGCCCGATGCCGAGCGACGAATCGGGTCGTTCGGTAGCCGATGGAGTCCGGCCGGGCTTCGACCGGAAGCCCGTCGAGGTGTCGCTGGAGATCCGCGATCAGCTCACGGGGCGAGGCGTAACGGCGGGATGGCTCACGCCGAAGGGCTTTGAGAATGATCACGTCGAGGTCGCCATCGAGCCGTCGCCGAATGCGATCGAGGCCGGTATCCCGGCTGGCCGAGATGCGTTTGGCGGTCTCGGGGTCGATCGATGCGGTCGAGACGGCATCGCTGGGGCGAGCCGGTTCCTTCTCCAACTTGGCGGTGCGGATGTTGATGTAGCCGCGAGCCTCGTCGTGAAAGGGGAGGCGGCTCGTCAGCAGTTCGTACAGAAGCACGCCGAGGCTGTAGACGTCGGCTCGGGTGCCGATGGTTTCGCCGGTGAACTGCTCGGGGGCGGCGTAGTCGGGCGTCAGAACGCCTTCGCCGGCCTGGGTCACACGGCCCGCTTCTCCGCCAAGGTCGGGATTGACCAGTTTGGCGATACCGAAGTCGAGGAGTTTGGGTTCGCCATTCGCGGTGACCAGGACGTTGTCGGGCTTGATGTCGCGATGCACGACCAGATTTTCATGGGCATGCTGAACCGCGCTCGCGATCTTCATGAAGATCTTGACCCGGGCGTCGATCGAAAGTCGTTCTCGATCGCAATAGGTGGTCACCGCCACCCCGTCCACGAATTCCATGGCCAGCCAGGGCCGGCCGTCGTCCATCTCGCCTCCATCGATGAGACGGGCGATGTCCGGATGATCGAGCGAGGCGAGAACCTGGCGTTCGAGTTCGAAGCGACGAATGACCTTCTCGTCGGGAACCGCGCGGGAGATGATCTTGATCGCCACTCGCTGCCGGAACCCGCCCTCCACTCGGAACGCTTCCCAGACTTCTCCGAAACCACCTCTTCCGATGGGGATTTCGCTCTCGATCTGGAAATGCCCGATTCGATCCGGACGGCGGAGACGTGCTCGGGTTCGGTCGCCGGTTCGCGGAATTCGTTCCAACCCTTCGACGGAATCATGGTCGGCCCCGGATGCTCGGGAGCCGACGTTCCGAGGGGTTTCGACCGTGGGTTGATCCGGATCGGCGTCATTCGATTCGGGAAGGTCCGGAGCCTCCGGGGCAGAGGTGACGGGCATCTCGACCGTCCCGCTTTCGGTCCCGAGGGCGTCAAGGACTTCGGCCAGAAGGGCCTCGTCATCGCCACACAGCATCTTCGCCTCGGCACCGAGGTCGGTGGGGCGGGTCCGTTCCAGCCGTTTCAGAATGTCGTTGACACGGTGGTCCATCGAAGGGTCCTCGAAGCGGTTCATCCACCTCGAAGGAGACTAGCACGCTCGGGGATGATTGTGACAGCACCAGCGATGATTCGGTGTCCGGGGATCCCGGCGCGATCTTCGACACGTCAGGGGAGGAACGCCCGCTCGCGTGGGAATTCCTTGCGGGCGGGCCGGTCAGGCGGGATTTGGCCGAGGCTTGCATGGGCTCACGGCAGGCATGGTCCCCAATCAGAGACGAGCAGTCCCAGATCCCGGGAGTTCACGAAACCGTCGTCGTTGAGATCGAAGGCGTGGCAGGGATCGGAGGCGGCACAGGGGCCCCAGTATCCGAGGATGTACGCGAGGTCGACCGCGTTCACGAAACCATCTCCATTGAAATCGGCGAAGGTGCACGGCGGAACCGGTTGTGACTCGACTTCGGTCACGTTCACCGATGGAGCGGAGCCTCCGCCGGGCAGTCCGAAGACGACCTCCGATTCATCGGCGGTTCCATCGACCGTCGCCACCGCCACATCGGTCGGTGCTTCGCCCAGGAATTGGACCGCAGAGCGTTCCAGGGTGATTCGTTGAACCTCGTTCCCTTCGGTCGGGGTGGAGAAGCCCGCCACTCGGCGGTAGATCTCGATCCGAGGCGGGTCGGAGAGCCCGATGACGATCTCCGCGCCGCCGCCGTCCTCGATCTCACCGATGGCGATCGAGGTCGCGAAGCCCTCGAGGTGGATCGATCTGACGCTCATGCTCGGCATGGAAGTCCGGATCAGGTCGAGGTGACCGTTCTCCGTGACCACGAACGTCTCGGTGACTCCATCGCCATCGAGGTCCGAGGTGGCGAAGTCCACGGCGACTCCGGTGAGCGGGATGTTGGCGATGGTCTCGAATCCAGATTCGGAGTTCGTCGGCTTGAGCACGGTCAGAATCGGCACGGATCCGCTTCCGGCGAGGGCCGTCGCAAGACCCCCGACGCCGATCGGTTCCTCCGGGTCCTTCTTGTTCTCTTCGTCGACCGGATCGGAAGGACCGGGTTCGTCGCCGACTTCGACATCCGCGACCTTGAGCGGGGAGAGACCTTCAATGACGTATCCCTTGGTTCGTCCCCGTCCGTCGGTACCTCGGACCGTGACCGCCGCGCCGCTCTTGCTGACGAAACTGGATGCGGTGCTGAAACTGGTGGAGGCCAGGGATCTGATCTCGCCGTCCACGATGGTGGATGGTCCGGAGACGAGCATGCTCGGGTCACCGGAAGGATTCAGCAGGAAGAGCAGGGTGTTGTCCCCCTGGCATCCCACCGCGATATCGAGGTTTCCATCCTGGTCGAAATCACCGGCGGAGGCGTCGACGGGTTTCGAACAGACCGTGTATTCGGTCGGGGAGTCGAAAACGCCGCCCGGGAGCGACTCATAGACCCGGATGACGCCGGAATTCACCAGCACGACGAGGTCATCCCGTCCGTTGCCGTTCAGGTCCGCGGTGAGCAGGTGCGTGGGGATATCCCCGAGTTCATCGGATTCGGCGAGTGAGATCGACGTGAAGGTGTCGGAGACCGCGGTGGTCGAATCGAGAACGCTGGCCGTCTTTCCCGCGGTGAGGGAGAGATCGAACGTCCGGCCCGGACGGGGGCGAATCACCACGAACGGAAAATCGGACGGTTCGATCGTGGACGCGGCCCGGATGAGCGTGCGGCGGGAGCCGAGAATCGGAGCGTCGAAGCCGGATCCGGCGTCGACTGCAAAGGAGCCGTCGAGCTTGTCGAAGGAACTCAGGAGTCTGAGTTGTGGGACGAAGGGCGTCGGGCCTCCGACCCGGAATTCGAGCGAGGCGGCGTCACGGAGTGCGAACTGGTTGAGACCGAGGAAGGTCGACCTGGGGTCGAGGATCAGTCGGGATGCGATCTGACCGCTGCCGATCCCGACGGAGTCGGCATCGATGAATGCCTCTCCGCCGATGACGAGGCTGCCCGGGTGGTCGAGGCTCGAGCTCCCGATGGAAAGATCCCCGAGAGCGGCGAAAGCCTCGTCGTCTTCGTTGATCAGGAGAAGTCGAAGATCACTCCTTTGGACGTTGGTCACCGAGACGATGAAGCTGCTTCCGGTCACCTCGTACGAGTTGGGAAGATCGAACCGGATCCTTTCGCTCGTGGAGGGAACCACGGCGGGGTTCCAGTTGGAAGGATCGTCGAATGATCCACCGGCTGGATTTATCCAGTCGATGTCCTGTCCGGGGGAAAATCCCGCCACCGCCGCGATGGTGGAAAGACCGACGAGGATGTTTTGTAGGGTCATTCGCTGGAATTCCATCGCCATGAGATGGGTTGTTCTGCTCGGGGTGCCGGGCTCGGTGATGCCCCCACCCGGTAGGGCGAGGTTAGAGATCTCGGACGGTCAATTCGAGGAAACATCGTTTTTTGGTCTCGAATCGGTATTCAGTCGAGCCCAACGCCGAGAGAACACAAAAAAAGACCCCCGGCGGGAGCCGGGGGCGGAGGGAGGGAAAAGGGTTCGTGAAGCGAGCCCGAGGCAAAAGGGGGAAGAATCCCTCGGGGACGCGGTCTTCAGGTGCCGGACCTCAATTCCTCAGGCCGGGACGGCCTGCGGGGCGAGGTCGGCTGACACTCGAACACTCACGAACAAGATGCGCTCGTCTCGTCCCGATGCAAGCCAGGAAGGTGTGGAATTGACACTTTTTCGGTCCTGCCGTCATGACCCGAGGAAGTCGAGATGGAATGGGATGATCCGGATGACGTGGTCGACGCATCAACCGAAGGAGAGGCGAGCCCTGCTAGAATTTCACCCCGCCCCGTTTCGGGGTCGAAATGCACCAACCTTGTCGGAGCCTTCCACGCGATGAACAGCTCGATTCGATCGTCCACCCGCACTTTCGCTCGACCGGCAGGTCGATCGGCATGGCTCGCCGCGTTGCTTCTATCGATCGGCTTCCTCCCGGGTTGTGGAGGAGACGCCGGAACCGAACCGCAGAAAGCCGAGCCCGCATCGAAGGGCGGATCGACCTTGAAGGACCGGCAGCTGGTCAAAGCGACTCCGACCCCTGCGACCCCGGTGGGGGATGAACCGCCGATCAGGATCGAGCCTACGGTGCTCGACTTCGGCTTCATCGCGCCGGACACCCCCGTGCGGGGTTCCGTGAAACTGATCAACCGAAGCGACGAGGACCTGCTCATCCTCGCCGCCGAGCCCTCCTGTAAATGCACGACCCTGGACGACATCGGTGGGACCGTGATTCCAGCCGGCGGGAGCATCGATCTGGGAGCCGAACTCGACGCCACGCCGAACATCGGAACCAAGTCCGCTTCGATCAAGATCCTCGTCGACGGATATCCCGTGGTGAAGGTCCTCGACCTCAAGGCTGAGATCGCGTTGCCGATCCGACCCATTCCCACCCTCATCAACGCGGTGCAGCAGCAATCGCGTCAGGGTCGGATCGTGGTGGAGTCGATCGACGGGGTGCCATTCTCGATCTGTTCCTTCCATGGAATGCCCCCGGAATTTCTCGGGTTCAATCCCGGGTCGGACGCCCCGCGGAACAAGTACATCCTCACCTACGACCTCGACCGGTTGGTCGAACCGTATCCTCGATATCTGGTGATCGAGACCGACCGTGAGGATGTGCCGGTGGTCGATGTCTACCTGCGGCATGAATCGACCCTCCCGAAACTGAATCGAAGTCTTCAGGTCTCCGGTGGGTTCCGATTCCCGCTTGGTCGTCTGGCCCCCGGGGAATCGACCGAGCTGGAGATCCCCTTCAAGTCGATCGCTCGGTCGATCGCCACGGTCATCTCAGCCCGCTCTGAAATCACGGCGGACCTGATCGGAACCCGGACCGAGGAGACGGGCGATGGAATCATCACCTACGCACTGGTTCGCATCACGCCCTCCGAAGACTTTCGTGGGGTCCTCTATTCGCCGATCGAGATCGTCTCGGCCGGCGGGGATTCCGCAGTGATCAACGTGTTCGGGATCGTGGTTCCCGAGGGCGAGGATTGCGCGGGACCGATGCTTCCCGGGACCGAAGGCTGACCGAGCCTCCACCGGTTGCGGTGGCATCGCAGGCTCTTCGTCGGCTCAGTGCAGGCCGACCATTCTCGTCCCGACGAACACCAGCAGGCACAGGAAGGCGATTCTGATCGCCATCAGCGGGAGTCGGTGGACCAGGCTCGCTCCCAACCAGCTCCCGAGGATCGCGCCTGGGACGAGCGCCAGTGCGATCCAGATCGCGTGTCCGGATCGCTGATCGGTGAATTCCGGAAGCGAACTGAGCGAGAGGTTCTTGTAGATTCCGCCGATCACCGCGAGTGGAATCGTGACGGCGGCGGTGTTCGCGATCGCCTTTCGAAGCGGCAGTCGACCGAAGAACCTCAGCATCGGCACGCCCACGGTTCCACCGCCGATGCCGAGCAGTCCACCGAGAAATCCCATCAGGCCGCCGATCGGCACGAGAACTCCGGGACCGGCGCGGCGATCGGGTTCCTCCTCTGCGGGCGTGCCGGGGGAAGGGGATCGACGTCGCATGATCAGCGATCGAGCCTCCGATGCCGCGAGGATCAGCAGAAGCAGCCCGAACAGTCGGGCGAGTATCTCGCCGCCGAGGTGGTTTCCAATCGCGACCCCGACGAGGACCAGAACGGTCGCGGGGATCATCATCACGATGAGCAGGCGTCGTTCGAGCATGCCGTTGCGGTAATGCTTGATCGTCGCGGTGGTCGCGACCACGGCGTTGAGGATCATCGCCGAGGCCTGATAGACCTGCTGGTCTGGGCCGTGGATCAGGGTGGCGGCGGGAATGAAGATCGTCGACCCACCAATTCCGAGCAGGCCTCCGACGAGGCCCGAGACCATGCCGATCAGCGAATACACGAGGAGTTCGATGGCCGGCATGGCGACAAGTCTACGAGTTTTCGGACGATGGTCCGGGAAGAGTCGCTCTGGGGGGGTCGTGCCGGTCCGGGAATCGACGAAGGACGCGGGAGTGCCTGGTATCGGGTGGCGACGGGGGAGAATTCCGGCATCATGTGCGACCGCGGTTCGACGTTCGTGCGTCGCCGCGGACGATCCAGGCGAGGTCCGATGTGACACCGCCGCGGAGCATGTCCGTGATTCGAAGACCGGGTGTGGACATCTTGGAATCGACGTCCTTCCGCCTGGTCATCGCGATCACCCTGGCGTTTTCGCTGGCGGTGGCCGGAGAGGCTCGAGCCTCGTCGACCGTGTCCGGGATCGTGGCCCTGGCGGTCATCTCCAAGGCGGCCGCGAGCGGAGAGGTCGAGAAACCCTCCGGCCCCCGTCATCTCACCACCAGGTATTTCAACGGTCGGCCCGTGGTTCCTGCGCGAATCATCCGGATGCGGGTGACGGCCTACAGCCCCGACGAACGTTCCTGCGGATCACACGCCGATGGAATCACCGCCAGTGGTTATTCGGTGGAGACCAATGCCGGAGACATGGTGGCCGCGGATGCCCGGCTGTTTCGTTTCGGCGCCCTCCTTTCGATTCCTGGATACGCGGGGGGTGAGATCGTCCCGGTGCTCGATCGGGGTGGCATGATCAAGGGTTCCCGACTGGATGTGCTCTATCCGACGCACGTGCGGGCCCGTCGCTGGGGTGTCCAGTACATCTACGTGACCGAGTGGACCTACGCCGACGGACGACCCAACGGTTTTGCGCGGGTTCGACGCTGACTCGCCGGCGATTCCGCCGGTCCTCGCCCCGGGACCCGCGGCGGCACTAGCCTCGCATCGTGATTCAACGCACCAGCAGTTTCGTACTCGTCGGCGCCGCCGCCGAGCCCTGTGGCATCGAGGTCGATCTCTCTCCCCACGGGTTGCCGACGATGGGCATCGTCGGCCTTCCCGACGCGGCGGTCCGGGAGTCGGCCGAACGGGTCCGGACCGCGGTTCGGAATGCGGGATTCGACTGGCCGCGAAGTCGTCTCACCGTCAATCTGGCGCCCGCGGATCGACGCAAGGAAGGGCCGGTCTATGACCTGCCGATCGCGATCGCGACCCTTGCATGCGGGGGAGTGATCACGCCCGAACGGGATGGTGGAAGACCGATTGCGAGTTGGCTGATGGGCGGTGAGCTCGCCTTGGACGGTTCCATTCGTCCGATCCGCGGAACCCTCGCGATGGCGGACCTCGCCCGTCGCGTCGGGGCACGGGGCGTCCTGGTCTCCAATCAGAGCCGTTCCGAGGCGTCGCTCGTCCCGGGATTGGAGGTCGTCGGGGTCGATCATCTGATCGAGGTGGTCGATTTCCTTTCGGGCGGCGACCCTCCGCCGTCGGCAGCCACGATTCCGAGCGGCACGGTTTCGGAGATCTCGCCGGTTCCGGATCGTGCCGGAGGCCGCTTTGATCGGATCCGCGGTCAGGCCGCGGCGTGTCGGGCCGCGGAGATCGCCGCGGCCGGTGGGCACAATCTCCTCCTGGTGGGCCCCCCGGGCTGTGGAAAGACCATGTTGGCCCGTGGACTGGCGGAAATCCTCCCGCCGCTGGATGACGAAGCCGCTCTGGAGGCTGCGATGGTCCGTTCGATCGCGGGAAAACCTTCCGAGCCCGACCGCTTCCGAACACCGCCGTTTCGGGCTCCTCATCACACCAGCAGTCCCGCAGCCCTGGTCGGAGGCGGATCGATGCCCCGCCCGGGGGAGGTGAGCCTGGCCCACCGAGGAGTCCTGTTGCTCGACGAATTCGCCCAGTTCCCGTCCGCCGCCATCGATGCCCTGCGAGAGCCCCTGGAGGATGGAGTGGTCACGGTGTCCCGGGCTGCGGGAACGATGAGATTCCCCGCCGACGTTCTGGTGGTGGCGACCCTCAATCCGCATCGGGACGGTCGCGGGGCATCGAGCGGAAGGAACCCCGGGCTCGATCGAATCGGAGGGCCGATGCTCGACCGCTTCGATCTGCACGTGTCGATGCGACCTCCGCCCCTTCAATCGCTGCTCGAGTGTCCTCCGCGGATCGGGGCGAGGGTCGGCGCCCGTCGGCGGGTGTCTCAGGCGCGGGCGTCGGCCTTCGCCCGAAGCGGGGGCCTGAATGCCGGGTTGAGCGGCGATGCCCTGGAGCGAATGGTCCCGCTGGTCAGGACCGATCTTGAACACCTGGTTCGATCGGTCGAGGAACTCGGGTTGAGTGTGCGAGCCTTCGATCGAGTTCGTCGCATCGCCCGGACCATCGCCGATCTCGAGGATTCGTCCGAGGTGGCCCGCCATCATCTCGACGAGGCGATCTCTCATCGCCTCCTCGATCGTGATCGGGCGATCGCGTGAAGAACTCGAGGGATGCAACATGCCGCAGGGCACGTGTCTATGCTCGCGGGCGTGCCGGAATTGAACGAGTCATCTTCGACGAAACCCGATCCCGGATTCCGCGCCGGCGTTCGAGAGGTGTGGTCGCAGGCCTGGCCGACCGTGGTCACCATGACCAGTTACACCGTGATGGGTTTCGTCGACGCCTTGATGGTCGCCCGACTTGGTCCGTTGGAAGTGGCGGGGCAGGGGAACGGGGGGATCTGGTCGTTCCTTCCGATCTCGATCATCTTCGGCGTCCTGACGGTGGTCAACACGTTCGTGGCTCAGAACGTGGGAGCCGGACGAGGGGCTGAGACCGCCCGTTACGGCTGGGCGGGTATCTGGCTTGCGGTCGGAAGCTGGGCTTTCCTCCTCTTGCCCTGGGCCCTGGTCCTTCCCCTGGTCTTTCAGGTCGTCGGTCACGAATCGGAACTGGTGGAACTCGAGACCGGCTACGCCAGAATTCTGCTGATGGGCGGGGTGCTTCTCCTCGGAGGAAAGGCGCTCAGTCACTGGTTCTTCGGATATCAGCGGCCCCGGGTGATCACCATCGCCGCGATCGCGGCCAACATCGTCAACATCGTCGCCAACTTCATTCTCATCTTCGGCGAGCAGGGAATCCCCGAACTCGGAATCCCGGGAATACCGGGGACGCCGGCGCTGGGGCTCGTCGGGGCGGCGATCGGAACCGTCATCGGTACCGGCATCGAGCTCCTGATACCGCTCGCCGTTTTCCTCGGCCCCGGTCTGGCGGGGGAGACCGGCAGTCGTCGTGCCTGGCGACCGGATTTTCGGGCGATCCGCGATCTGCTCCGAATCGGCTGGCCCGCGGCGGTCCAGTTCGGGAACGAGATGGCCTGTTGGACCGTCTTCACCACCATCCTCATCGGATCCTTCGGTACGGATCACATGGCCGCGGGCTGGTCGGTCGTCAGATACATGCATTTGAGTTTCATGCCCGCGGTCGGGTTTTCGGTGGCGACCACGTCGTTGGTCGGACGTTGGATCGGGGCTGGCCGTCCGGAGGTGGCGATCTCGCGGGCCAGGATCGCCCTCGGCCTTGCCGTGGGCTACATGTCGGTCTGTGCCATCATCTTCCTCGTCGGGCGAGCCAGTCTGGTGGGGGTCTTCGTCGCCGAGGACGTGGATCCCGAGACGGCGGCCCGGATCATCGCGATCGGGGCCGGAATGCTGGTCTGGGCCGCAATCTTCCAGACCATGGATGCTGTGGGCATCGTTTACACGGGGGCGCTTCGAGGGGCGGGAGACACGGTCTGGCCGGGGCTGATGACGGCCTTTCTCAGTTGGACGCTCCTGGTGGGGCTGGGTTGGGGGCTGGTGGCCTTCGCTCCGGGACTCTCCTCGGAGGGGCCATGGATCGCTGCAACGGCCTATATCGTCGTCTACGGGATCGTGATGGGCATCCGATTCGAGCGTGGGGGCTGGCGGAAGATCGATCTTCTCTCCGGACCGGGCCTCGAGGCCGCCCGTCATGCCCCGATCGGACCGGCGGTACCGGCGATCGAAGCTTCGGCTTCGAGCCGGGACCTGGTGGAGGGTCATCTCGAGCCCCTCGAGGGGAGCCCCCCGGAGGCCGAAGGAGGCCCGAAGCCGGGCTCTGGTTGAGCGGCGGGCCCGCGGCGACTACCATCTCGGATTCGCCTGCGTCCGAAGGGGTCGCGGGCTCCGGTTCGGTATCCGTGAATTCCGATCCATCGCCCAACTGAGGAGCGAGTACGAATGTCCGAAGGACTTGACACCGTCATCGGCGGCAGCCTGGTAGACGAAGCCCGGGCCGATGCCTGCTTCCGACTTGGCTGCGATTCCGAAAAGGCGGGAGACCGACTCTCCGCCCTGCAGTCCTTCCGCGAAGCGGTCGAGCACGGCGGCAAGCCGGAGCACATGCATCGACTCGCCTATCTCCTCGACCTCCTCGGTGAAGAGGACGAAGCGATCGACGTCTATGACGCCGCCCTGCAGACCGGAACGCCACGTCTCCAGACCCTGGTGAATCTCGGCGTCCTCTATGAGGATCGTGGGGATTACGTCAAGGCGGAGTACGTGCTTCGGCAGGTCATCGACAGCAGCCCGAATCACGATCGTGCCAATCTCTTCCTCAAGGACGTGCAGGCCTCGACCGGCATGTTCATCGAAGAAGACATTGATCCGATCGGTGGAGGTCCGGACGGCATCCTCGATATCCCGGTCACCGATTTCGAACTTTCCGTGCGAGCGCGGAACTGCCTCAAGAAGATGCAGATCCGCACCCTCCGGGATCTCGTCCGAGTGACCGAGGCCGAACTCAACAGTTACAAGAACGTCGGGGACACCACGGTCACCGAGATCAAGCAGATGCTCTCCAGCAAGGGCCTGCGACTCGGGCAGGACATGTCCGGTGGTCCTCGTCTTCGACAGGAAGACATCGAGGAGTTCGTCTCCCGGGGCATCTCCGAGCAGACGCTCGGCATGCCGATCGCGGTTCTGAACCTGTCGGTTCGATCGCGGAAGGCGCTTCAGATGCTCGGCATCCACAGCCTCGGAGAGCTCGCGGCTCGGACCGAAGCCGAGTTGCTCGGTGTGAAGAACTTCGGCCAGACGAGCCTCGACGAGATTCGGGAGAAGCTCGCGGAACATGGTCTCGGACTTCGTACCCTCGACTGATTCGAGCATCGTTTTCCCGCGGCCATCGCGGTGATTCAGCGAACTCATCGACCCCCGGCATCGAATTGCCGGGGGTCGTTCTTCGTTCTCGACGTAGACTGGGCACTCCGGGTAGGCGTTCTGCGGAAAGAAGCATGTCGGCACCAGACATCGAATCCTCCTTCGATCCTCCCCTCGATCCTGCCTTCCGTTCGGGCCGTCGACAGGCGATCAGTCTTCTCGGGCTTTCCTGCGTCGGCATCGGGAGCGTGGTGAGTGGGTGTCGGGGCCCCGAGGATCCCGGTGAGGCACCGCCGGTGGTGACCACCGGCGGAAGGACCGGGCCGACCGAAGACGACGCACGCGGAGATCGAGGGCGGCCTCGTCCTCCGTCGACGGAACCACTCATGCGGGTGCGAGTCGGGAGGGTCGACGCCGATGAAGTCGAATTGGGGGCGGCATCGAGACTCTTCTGGCTCACCGCTCCCGGGACCGGATACGCCGGGATGCACGGGGGGCCGATCCGTCTGAAACGGACGTCGACCGGGTGGACCATTCGTTCCACCAGTCGGGGCCGCACCGTTTCCCGTCGAATTCCCGAGGCGTCTGCGATCACGATCGTGGCGTCGGACCAGGACGAGAACGGGCCGGCATTCAAGGAGCAGTCACTCCGAGGCACCGTTCACGTGGTCGCCTTGCAGCGTGAGTCGGGACGCTCCTTGGATGTGGTGTGCCACATCCCGATGGAGAGCTACCTCCCCGGAGTGCTCGCCGGTGAACTCTTCGAATCATGGCGGCCGGCGACTCATGAATCACTGGCGATCGCAGCCCGATCCTTCGCGGTCTGTGAACGGCATCACTGGCTGAGTCGGCGTCATTACGACGTGGTCGCCGGAGAGCGGAGCCAGGCCTGGCAGGGCGGTTCCGCTCCTCGTCGTGCCCGAGAGGCGGTGCAGAAGACGGCGGGCCGGGTCCTGTTGTATCGGGACCGGGTCGTCCCGGCCTACTACAGCGCCGCCTGTGGAGGGCGGCCAGCCGCGGCGCTCGATGCGATATCGCCGAACCCGGTGAACGGGATCCCGCCGCTGGCGATTCCAGCCCGTGATCGACGTGGTCTCTGCTCCTGTCGATCGTTCGGTCCGCACGGTGCCTGGCGGACTTCCTTCAATGCCACGGAAACTCTGGCGGCGATACGCAGGCGAGCGATCGGGGCCGGGGGTGCCGGATTCGAGCGAGCCTCCTGGCCCCTTCGATTCAGGGTGGTTGAAGCTCATGCGTCCGGACGTCCCCGTCGCTACCGGATTGAGAGTCCGGCGTCGAAGGAGGTGGGGGAGATGACCGCGGTCGAATTACAGCGCCTGCTCAATGGAATCAAAAAGGGAAGGCGGGTACGAAGTGCCGACTTCGAGGTGATGGTTCGGCCGGATGGCATTCAGATCGATGGTTCGGGTTTTGGCCACGGGGTCGGACTGTGTCAGTACGGCTCCGAATTCATGGCTCGAAGCGGGGCCTCTTCGGAAGCGATTCTCCGACGGTACTACCCGGGCAGCGAGCTTCGGCGAGCTTGGTGAAGGGCGTCATAGTCCTCGTCCTCGGCTCGCGTCACCCCGAGCCCTGATGGCCTGCTCCGGAAGACCGGTCTCCGGTCGGGAAGTCCCCGGGCCTCCGTCTTGTTCTCGAAATGTGGCGAGCCAAAAAAGAGGTCGGCCGCGCCCTTTTCAGAGTTCGCGGCCGACCTTCTTTTCCCTCAGCCTCCAGGTCCGGATAAGGAGGTGAGTAGCATTGCGCTCCTCTGCCCCTCAGGCTTAAAGTTTTCAGGCGTTCCCAGTCCTGAAAACCATTGATTCGCCACGCACAGTGTGCCCTGTTCCCTATGCGGCGAAAACCTGAGACCTTATCCGGTGACCTGATCGGTGTTCCCGCACCGAAAGGCCGAATTCGTCTCGAGAGCGTTCCCGCGCTCTCGAAACATCATTTGTCGAAGCAGCGTTCCCGCACCGCTTCGACATCTTTACCCCAGTGGCGTTCCCGCACCACTGAAGATGGTCATGCAAGAAGGCCGAAGCTTCCTTACATGGCTCCCGTGCTCGGCAGGAAGGAGAAACTTGCCGAGCAACGAGAACATGTCACGGAATCGGGCCATTGCTCGGCTGATCGCCGACTTTTCCACTTTTTCTCGGTCGCGACTGCTCAGATCCATGGCTCGGCGAGAGAAAGGATGCCGTAATTCTATTTCTGTATTGGGTTTAGGGGTATCGGCAGCGAGGCCGGTTTGCGAGGACGAAATGGACAGGACGAGCGAGAATCGTCGGTGCCATTTCAAGCGCAAAAAACGCCTCGCCGCCGAGATGGCGTGACGAGGCGGTTTGAGCTTGACGAGGAAGTGTCTCCTCATCGAGATTCCTGACGCTCAACGGTCGAGCAGGGCCAGGGGGTCGCGTGCGGCGTTCGGGGATTCAAGGCGTCCATCGGACGGGAGAGAATCGAAGATCGAATCATCCCAGTCATCGCTCTGCAGAGCCTCCCTGGCGTCGCTCTCGTAGTCGTCATGTCCACTTCGGCTCGCGAGGGTCTGAAGCTGGGCCTCCTGAATCGTTCGGAGCTCCGAGAGCTTCGCTTCCAACTGATTCAGGCTTCCCACTTCGGTGAACTTGTCGTAATCCGCAAGGATCGCTTGTTGTTCCTTGGTCATCTCGATCAGCCGCTCGTTTCGAGCGATCGAGTCGATTTGTCGGTCCAACTGCCAGAGCTTGGCCTGGTATCGACTGTGTTCATCCTCGAGTTTCACCAGGATCTCGTCGAGTCGCTGTCGCTGGGTGGTCAGAAGCTCGAGCTGGGTCTCATCCGTGGCCTGACGATCCCGGTACGTCGCCCGGATGGAGTTGATCCTCCGAGCCTCTTTTCTGGCCCCATCGAGGTCCACGAAACGGCCCGAGACCTGGATCGACACCGGACGAATTCCCGCGGCCTCGATGTTGGCATCCTGAACCGCCACGCGGATGCCCGCAAGGTCATCGGTCGTCATGTTCACGACTCGTAGGGCGATCTCCCGATCCTCTTCGAGTTTCCCGACCTGGCGGTCGATTTCCGCGATCTCCATCCGCACTTCGGCGATGCGATCGGGGTACTTCTCGGCGAGACCGGCGAGTTGCCTTCGAAGGGCGATGGGATCCTCGACGAAGTCCTCGGCGATGGTCTGGGCGGTGGTTCGAACCTGGTCGAAGCCCGCCGCGAGACGGTCCGGGCCGACGACGAAAGCGAGGGTGCCGAGGCCGGCTGCCCCGATCAGCCCCCAACGCAGGATGCAACGGCTCATTGAAAACATGGCTGACTTCCCGATTGATACCCCTGCGGTGGCGGTGATCGCGACGTGCGATTCTGTTCAAAGCCGCCTTCCGTTTCGGGGTCGAAGGGTCATTGGGAGATCGGGAAGACTGATTTCAGGCATAACCCCCGTTTCTCCAGATCGGTCCCTCGTATAAAAGAGGTGCGGCAGAGGAGGAACAACCGGAAAAACGGATCCGGCCCGTCTCCTGAAAGAAACCAGGCCACCATCCCAACAAGAGGATCGTGAAACTCATGCACGCCAATCCGCTCACCACCTCGTTCGTCGCGAAACTCCGGGATCGTGATGATGAAGCCTGGTTTGAACTCTGGACCGTCTTCGGACCGGTCATCCGTGCCCAGCTTTCCAGATGGGGACGTGGCCAGGTCGGGGCGGCGACGGTCGAGGACCTGACCCAGGACACCTTGACGGCACTTTCCGGATCGATCGATCGATTCGATCCGTCCCGGGGAGCGAGGTTCAGTACCTGGTTGCTTTCGATCGCCAAGCACGTCCTGGGTGACGAGATGGATCGTCGCTACGCCCAGAAGCGGGGCAGTGGGCGGCGGGCGACCAGTCTGGACGAGTCCTTCATGGGGCATTCGGATCTGCTCCAGCCCGACGACCAGTACGAACGACTGGTCTTTCAGGCCAAGGTCCATGCGGCGATCCGTGCCGCGCAGCAGGAGAGTCAGTTCCTGCATTTCGAGGTCTATCGAATGCGGGTGTTCGAAGGAACGCAGGGCAAGGAGGTCGCGAGTCGGCTCGGCATCAGCGAGCCGTCCGTCACACGACATCTGCAACGGGTTCGAGGCACCATTCGGAACCACGTCTCCAAGGTCGTCGGAACCTACAGTTTCACCCGGGACGAACTCGCCGAGGCGGAGGCCGCGGGCCTCTCCGGTTCGGATGATCTCTTCGATGAAGCGATCTGCGAGATCCACGTCAACCACACCCGGCTGCTCGAGATCGATGACTCGAGAACCCTCACCGAATGATCCTCGGCGCTCGCGCCGCGGACCGCACCCTCATGGACTGGATCGACGATGTTCACCGCCTGGACCACGCTGTTCCTGATCTTGCTCTTCCTCATCCTCGGTGGTGTGGTGGTCGGACTGATGATCCCGTTGCTGATCCGGGTCTTCGGAACCTTTTTTCGATGGACGGGGGAGGTCCTCGGACGAATTCTGGGATTCATCGGAGGTGTGCTGGGTGATGTTTCACGATTGATCGGAGCCCTGGTCGCTTCGATCGTGCTTCTGCCCCTGGTCCTGCTCAATGTGATGCTCGGTCGCTGGTCCGGGGCCAATCACTATGCCGAGGCGGTCCAACGCGAGATCATGATCATCAGTCGGCGGTTCTGGTCGATCCTCGTGCGGCGGCCGCTTCGCCTTCTCTTCCTGGACTCCATGCTGGAGGGAGTCGAGGTTCGTGCCGCCGACGTGATCCGTGAAGCCCCGGGGCCGGATCGGCCGTCGCGTGGCGTCGAGTTTTCCGGTTTCGAAATCGTGGGTTCACTTCCGTCCGGCGGATCGGGAGCGAAGCTCTACATCGCGCGGCCCGATGAGAAGACCCGTGCTCGACTCAAGGGGCGACCGGAAGAGGTCGTGATCAAGAGTTTCGCCCTCGCGGAAGGCAGCTCGCTTCCACAGATCGTCCGGGAAAGCAGATCTCTCGAGTCCGGACGTCGGCTCGGTCTCGTTCTGGCGCACGACCTTGGTGAAACTCAATTCTGGTACGCGATGCCCTATCACCCGGGGGATCACCTCGGCGTGGTGGTGCGGGATGCCCATGAGGCTGAATTCGAAGATGGCCTGCGCGGTCACGGCCTCCGGGAGATGCTCGGCTACGCGATGGATCTGGTCCGGACGCTCGATCGATATCACGGCGAGGGACTCTGGCACAAGGACGTCAAGCCGGACAACATCATCGTTCATGATGGATCCGCCCATCTGGTGGACTTCGGTCTCGTCACGTCGCTTCGTTCCGCGATGACCCTGACCACTCACGGCACCGAGTATTTTCGTGATCCTGAAATGGTGAGAATGGCGATGCGGGGGGTGAAGGTCCACGAGGTCGACGGCGCGAAGTTCGATGTCTACGGTGCCGGAGCCGTCCTCTATTACATCCTCGAGAACACCTTCCCCGGTCATGGTGGCCTGAGTCGTTTCGAGCGTCCCGCTCCGGAGGCCGCTCGTTGGATCGTTCGCCGGGCGATGGCGGACTACGGTCAACGCTACGGCACCGCGGCCGAAATGCTCGCCGATCTGGAGGTCGTGGTCGGGGCCGAGGATCCATGGGCGGTGACGCCGGCGATGCTGCCTTCCATGGGTTCCGAGGATTCGGTCGAGACTCCGGCGGCCGGTGATGCGAAGGTCGCACGGACCCCGATCCATCGTCCACCGCCGCCTCCACCGGCCCGCCCCGGGAAGAAATCCCCGCCCGCTCGGGTCGACGTCGCCAATTGGTGGACGGGAGAGATCGGGAGTCCGGATCGACCACGGGCCTCGGAACAGGTCCAGAGCGCCCGGGCACGCGTGAAGCGGCGTCGGACCGAGATATCCCGGTCCAATTCCGGCTCGTCGAGATCCTGGCCCGCCATGGTGGTGGTCGTCCTGACCACGGGAATCGCCTTCTTCCTGGCCTTCGGATGGATGGTCTTTCTCGACGATCCGATCGACCGTTCCGACGGGTACGGCCGGCTGAGCGAGGAACTGCAAGAGGAAGCCTGGGGTGAGATGGAGGTCCGCGTTCGGGAGCGGATCCTGTGGGTGTCGGCCGACATGCTCGAGCGGGGGGCGGTCGAGGTCTCCTATCTCGGACTCCCTTCGTCGCCGGGGCTGGCCGATCTGATTCCGGGACCGTCCGGAGTCGGTTCGCTGGTTCTGGTCGACGACCGGCCTTCACTGGGAACGATGGACGATGGCGTCGATCGAATCAGAGGCGTCCTGGAGTCGGCCGGTTGGAGCTTTGAAGACGATCTCGATGCCACGGCCGCGGCCTCGATGGCGATGTTCCAGTGTCGGATCCTTGATGACGAAGGTTTCACCTCGGGCATCGGAGTGGAAAACGAGACTCGACCAGTCGATTGCGAGGCGTTGCGCCTGCTTGTGGAAGGCAAGGGAATCGAAGGTGTTCTCTGGTTGTCCGGTGAGAACGCGGATGACCAGGGCTCCGTGGCGCTGCTGGTGACGAGCGAGAGCGCCACCAGTCTTTCGATGTCCGGGGAAAATCAGGTCGTCATCGAAGGAGTCTGGCCCGACGGACGTCAGGAGACGGAACGAGTCGATCTCGACTCGGGCGTTGATGATTCCTCGGCGAGAATCATGCTGCCGCCGGTCGAATCGCAGGGCTCCGAAACCAGCGATTCGATGCTCCTCGAACGACGGGTGCGGCACGACGACACGGACCGGGAGACGACGCTCTCCCGAGCCATCAGCCGGCCACGGTCGGACACCGTGATGCGGTCGGCCGCCTGAGCTCCCGATCCGAGGGTCGACTCGAAGCATCCCTATACTGCACGCTTCCGCCCTTGGAGACCGTTTTCATGCAGCATCCCGGCGCCCGTCTTCGGGCTCTCGTCGAACAGGACGTCATCAGCATCCCCGGTGCCTTCAACGCACTGGTCGGAAGAGCGGTTCGAGACGCCGGTTTCGAGGCGACCTACGTCTCCGGCGGTGCGACCGCGAATGTGGCGGGCTTCCCGGATGTGGGACTCCTCACGATGACCGAGGTCTGCCGGACGATCCGGGAGATCGCCGACGCTTCGGAGATCCCGGTGATCGCCGATGCGGATACCGGCTACGGGGAAGTCGAATGCGCGGTCCGGACCACCGTCGAGTACGAGCGGGCGGGTGCGGCGGCACTCCACGTCGAAGATCAGGTCTTTCCCAAACGGTGTGGCCATCTCGACGGCAAGGAACTCGTTCCGACGAAGGAGTTCGCCGAGAAGGTGCGGGAGATGGTCGGGGCGAGACTCTCCTCGGATTTCATGATCATCGCGAGGACGGACGCCCGACACGTGACCGGGATGTCCGACGCGATCGAACGAGCGAATGCGTACCGCGCGGCCGGAGCCGACGCGATCTTCCCGGAAGGGTTGCAGTCCGAAGAGGAATTCAAGGAATTCGCGGACGGCTCTCCGGGCCTGCTGCTCGCGAACATGACCGAATTCGGGAAGACGCCGATCATTTCAATCGATCGTTTCGGCGAACTGGGCTACCGGATGGTGATTCATCCGTTGAGCATGATGCGACTTGCAATGGGTGAAGTCGCACGGGGACTGGCAGCCTTGCGGGAGACCGGTACGGTTCAGTCGTCACTCGACCGAATGCAGACTCGCAAGGAGCTCTACGATCTCTTGGGGTACGAGCCCGGCCGTGAATGGCGTTTTCCGAGCGGAGCCGATTCCCGCTGAGTGGATGACGAGACTCCGGGATCCGGGTGGCGACTTCGGCACGTCCCGCACCCGCGTCGTTTAGGAGTCGGTTCGTCGCTCGAAGAGGATCGGGCCCTTCTCGGATCCCGAGACCTGATCGCCGAGATCGTTGAAACCGCGTTCCCAGAAACTGATCTCTGCGGCCGAGATCACGACGTCGCTGGTGACGTAGGTCGCGTCGCGGCCCGGGGCCTGACACCCTCGTCCGCGAGTCTCTCCGCGGAAGGCGTCTCCGGTGCCGGTGAGGTGAATGGTGCATCCTTCATTCGGCAGGAGAAGAAACGGATCGACGGCGTCGAGGTTCTCGGGGTGTCGCCAGGATCCGGCCGGGGGCGTGCTGCCGGTTGGAAAGGCGAAGACCTCTGAAACCAATGTGGCCTGATCATCGATTCGGATCCGCCGCATCTCCCGTCGCGTGGGGCGATCGAGGTCATCCGCCGGGGCTTCTTCGAGGTAGATCCAACGCCCGTCGGTCCGGTCGGGCCAGACTCGGCAGGAATTCAGGCTGAGCCGGGCGAAGGCCGGGTCCGCGTCCGCCTGGGTGGCGTTTTCAAAGGAACCCGAGAGCCAGTCGGCCAGCCGATCGACCTTTTCCGGGATTCTCGGAGGTCGGGTGTTGGAACTGGTCTCGACCCCGCAGCCCCCAAGCAGGGTGGCGAAGGTGAGGCTGACGGTGAGAAGCGGGATCGACGCGGGGTGGAAGGACATTCGTGAATCCTAACCGGCCTCTCGAGACCCTCCCGGGGAGCGGGGCCGGCGGGGCGTGCTAGAATCTCGGCCCTGTTTGCTTTGTTCGACGCCCCCTGAAAGGATTCCTGTGAGCACCACCGCTTCCGATACCCGAGGCCTTGCCGGCCAGACCGTCGGTGACACCCAGATCTGCTCGGTGAACCAGACCCAGCTCATCTATCGCGGCTTCGAGATCGCCGATCTCGCCGCCAATGCGACCTTCGAAGAGGTCTCCCACCTGTTGCTGGTCGGACACAAGCCCTCGGCGGCGGAGCTCGCGGCCTTCAAGCAGACCCTGATCGGAATGCGAGAGATCCCCGCTTCGGTTCGAGACGCGATCATCCGGATCGCCAAGGAGTCGCCGGAAGCCCACCCCATGGGCGTGATCCGAACCGCGATCAGTCTGCTCGGCCATCTCGACCCCGATTGCGAAGACAACTCCGCGGAAGCCGAACTTCGGAAGTCGATGCGACTCCTCGCGGCGATTCCGACCTGCATCGGCGTGCACCAGCGCACGCTTGAAGGGCATGCCCCGGTCGAGCCCGATCCCTCGCTGGATCATGCTGCCAACCTGCTCTGGTGCATGACCGGTGAGAAGCCGGGAGAGATCGCGGCCCGCGTCATGGATGTCTCGCTCATCCTCTACGCGGAACATGACTTCAACGCGTCGACCTTCACCTGCCGGGTGATCGCATCCACCAACAGCGACCTCCACTCCGCCATCTGCGGTGGAGTGGGAGCCCTGAAGGGGAACCTTCACGGTGGCGCCAACGAAGCGGCGATGGAAATGCTCGCGGACATCATGAAGGACACCGAGGACGGTTCCATGTCGACGGAGGCATGGATGCAGCGTGCGTTCGAAGAGAAGCGGAAGTTGATGGGATTCGGCCACCGCGTCTACAAGAACGGCGACCATCGGGCCGGCATCCTTCGCGACTGGGGCCTGAAGTACGCCGACCAGGAGAACCCTTCTTCGAAGAAGTGGTTCGATCTTGGTGACGAGGTCCAGGGCATCATGCTTCGGGATAAGAACATCCACCCCAACGTGGACTTCCCCTGCGGCATGACCTACTTCGCGATGGGCATCCCGGTGCCTCAGTACACGCCGATCTTCGTCGCAAGCCGGATCACCGGTTGGTGCGCTCACGTGCTCGAGCAACACGCGAACAACCGCATCATCCGCCCGCTCGCCGAGTATTCAGGACCTGAACTCGGTCAGTGGAACGGCTGAACGGAGTTCCGCCACCGTCCCCGTCCGTCCCCCTGAAGCAATCCCCTCCGATCGAAAGCATCGAACATGTCCCACGAGGTCAACTCCATCGCCGTCATCGGCGCCGGAACCATGGGTTCCGGAATCTCTCTCGTCGCCGCCACCAGTGGCATCGATGCGTTTCAGGTCGACGTCTCCGCCGACCAGCTCGATCGAGCGAGGGGCTATCACGCGAAGGTGCTCTCGCGGAGCGTCGAGAAGGGACGGATGACCGAGGATGAGAAGACCGAGGCACTGGCTCGGATCACCTACTGCGACGACATGAAGGGGGCGGCATCCGCCGACTGGGCGGTCGAGGCGGCGACTGAGAATCCCGAGGTCAAGGCCAGACTCTTCGAGTCGATGAAGGCGACGTTCCCCGATCATGCGGTACTCGCCACGAACACCAGCTCGATTTCGATCACCCGAATCGCCACTGCCACCGGCGACGCGGCGGATCGCGTGATCGGTATGCACTTCTTCAATCCCGTTCCGGTGATGAAGCTGGTCGAGGTGATCAAGGGATTGGCGACCAGCGAGGAGACCGTCCAGCGGACGATCTCGCTTGCCGAACGAATGGGCAAGACGCCGATCATCGCCAACGATCGGGCGGGATTCGTCTCCAACCGCGTCCTGATGCCGTTGATCAACGAGGCGTTCTGCGCCTGGATGGAAGGGGTCGCCGAACCGGAGGCCATCGACGACATCATGAAGCTCGGGTGCAACTTCCCGATGGGACCGTTGCGACTGGCCGACTTCATCGGGCTCGATGTCTGCCACGACATCATGATGGTGCTCTACCGGGAACTCGGGGATCAGAAGTTCTTCCCCTGTCCGCTCCTTCGCCAGCTGGTGACCGCGGGCCGTCTCGGGGACAAGTCCGGCCGAGGGGTCTACGAGCACTGAGTGACGATCCGCCGGGTCGTCCAGCTCATGCGGACCAGTCACTGAGGAGGAGGGCGACGTCTCCGCCGTCGACGATTCCGTCGCCGTTCAAGTCGCCTCCCATCGATCCGTCGGTGCCCCAGAGTCCGGAGAAGATCCCCAGGTCGAGGCCGTCGACCACGCCGTCGGCATTGAAGTCGCCGTCCAGGAGATCACAGGAATCCGGAACGCCGTCTCCGTCCTGATCGCCGAGTCCGCCACTCGCGATCTCCCAGACATCGAGCAGGCCGGAGTCGTCGCAATCCTGAAGATCGAAGATCGCGATGGCACCGGTGTCTTCGCCCGTTCCGTCGTGGCGGGGTATTCCGACCAGAACCCGATCGCCGTCGAACGTGCCGGAAAGACCGAAGAAGTCACTGTCCATGGACCTCGCGTGGCGAAGCCTGGTACCGCTGGTCCATCCGCCCTCGATGCGTTCGTGCACCCACGCGGCGCCACCTTCGCGGGTTCCGTCGAGACTCGATGCATAGGCACCGATCACGATCCGTCCGCCTCGGGCATCGAAGTTGACGGGAAAGCCGAAGCCTCGGGAGGGTTCGTTCGAACGCAGCGTGGCCTCGAGGTCGGGGATGCCGTTCGAGATTCGGTAGACGTGAACGGCGCCGGCGCTCTCCCCGAAGGTGTCTTCGAACGGACTGCCGACCGCCAGCAGATCGCCGTCGAGATCGATGCTCTCGCCGAAGACCTGGTACTGGATGGGGACGTCCGGCAGGAGGATTCCGTCGAGTTGCCAGGAATCGTTCCGGATCGAATGGAACGCCACACCCCCGTGTCGGAACCCGAGGGGGCCGAGGAATCCGGGCGCACCCACCGCGAGGATGCCGTTTTCGACGTCGATGGAACGGCCGAAGTACGCCGCGGGTTGTTCGCCGGGAAGCGAGAGGCGTTGGGCGAGTCGATACTCCTCGTCCTCTTCCTGGAACACCCAGAGTCCGCCTTCGGTGTTGCTCTCGATCGACTCGAGGAACGCTCCCACCATGATCTCGCCGGAGTCACGACCGAAGACGCAGGTGGATCCGAAGAGGGCGCCGGTGTCGTCGATTCCCTGAGGCGTGAGTTTCTGAAGCCACTCCCAGGACCCGTCCTGCAAGGTGAAGACATGGGCGGCGCCCGCTCGATTGCCGGCGTCGTCGTCCCACGGCATCCCGATCAGCAGACGATCGTCGCGAATGGTGACCGGCAATCCGAAATGATCGCCGTCGAAGCCATCGGGCGCGGTCAAGGCCTGGGTGTGGATCCAGTCGCCACCGTCCCGCCGGTACAGGTCGACCCGGCCCGGGGCCAGGATGTCACTGTCATGATCCGCGCCGACCGCCATCCATTCACCCTCGATGGTGATGCGATTTCCGAACGTCCCCCCCGGAACGGGGTCCGGGGGAAGGATGCGATCGCTCTCCTCGATCAGCTGCGCCGACGCGGGGCTGGTGAAGGCGGTGAGGAGAAACACGGACGAGAGGATGCCGGTGAGGAACGGTCCGACGTTGTGGTGGTGACTCACGATTGGAAATCCCCGGATGAGTGGATTCGAGCCGTCTCTCCCGAGGGTGAGCGGCCCGGCGTTCGTCTCTGATCGAGTCCGATGTTCGGCCCCAGTCTGCTCCGCTACGACTCATGGGCGGGTGTGTTCGTTCAAGGTCCGTTTCTGCGAGGGCAAAGGCCCCGCCTTTTGCGCGGAAAGTGGGGGCGGAGCCCCTTGGGACCGGTTTCCTTGGTCTCCGGAGCAGGAAACCGCCCCCATGCCGGATAGGATGATGCAGATTCGTTCTTCTCTCCGGATACACCGATGACCACCTTGAAGCCAGGCTCCACCGACCGTCCCGCCGACCGTCCCGATCCCGAGACCGTGACCCTGTCCGGGTACGAGGTCTCGTCTCAATACGGACCCGAGACGATCGAGACCGCGGCCCCCTCCGACCCGTCGACTCCGCACGAGCGAATCGGCGAAGCGGGTCGATACCCGTTCACCCGGGGTGTCCATCCGACCATGTACCGGAGCCGGCTCTGGACCATGCGCCAGTTCGCCGGGTTCGGTTCGGCGGACGACACGAACCGTCGTTTCAAGTACCTGCTCGAGAATGCAAGCGGGACCAAGGCGAACACCGGACTCTCGACCGCCTTCGACCTTCCCACGCTGATGGGCCGTGATTCGGATGATCCGCTGTCGGCGGGGGAGGTTGGCCGGTGCGGGGTGGCG
>NYWY01000051.1 GCA_002685335.1 Planctomycetaceae bacterium | reverse complement strand
TCTCGCCCTTCCCCCCACCCGATCATGGTCGGCTCGCCTTCTGACCCTGCTGGTCCTCGCGATGTCCCTGGCCAATCTCAACATGTGGTTGAACGATCTCCCCTTCGACGGCACTCGGCTCTCGACCACCGAACATCTGATCCGATGGTCGATCCAGGTCGTGCTTCTCGCCGCCCTCTGCTGGCTGGGGTGGCCGGTTCGCGGATCGCGATCCCACCCCAGGACCTGAGACGATCGAGATCGAGGCCCCGCCATCGTCGGCGGACGGCGGATCGTCGAACCCCCATGGAATCGACCCTTGAACGACGTGCCGCCACTCATCATCCGTCCGCGCGAGACCGTGCTGCTGGCGCGAAACTTCACGGCCCTGCTCGTCTGGTACGAGCAGGCGCTGGGCTTCAAGATCAAGGCTCGAATCGATGAGCTTCCGTATGCGAATCTGGAGTCGGCCGGTGGCGTGCGGATCGGCATCGGCTCCGCACCTCCGGAGGCCGCCGCGATCGACGGGACGGTGATTCCCCAGATCGAGACCGACGACGTCTCACGACTTCTTCGCGAGGTCCACGTTCATGGCGGCTCGGTCGACGGGCCGCATCGCGAACCGGATCAAGGCTTCGACTTCGGCTCGTTCCGGGATCCCGAAGGAAACACCTGGTGGGTGGTGGATCCGAACGGCCCGTGATCCATGCGGCTGATCAGGCCCGCTCCGAAGTGAGGCCCAACGTCGGCCAGTCCCGAGCCGCGCTCACCGCCTGTTCGAACCGCCGGAGATAGTCTTCGTCGTCGATCTCCACCACACCGAACCTCGAGATGTGTGGATTCTCGAACTGCACGTCGAAGAGTTGAAAACCCGCGACCGCGAGTCCGCGAATCGTTTCGACCAGGACGACGCTGCTGGCATCCGTTCCTCCCCGCTCCGGCCGACTGAACATCGATTCCGCCATGAACGCCGCTCCGAGGTGGACGCCGTAGAGCCCCCCCACCAGATCGTCTCCGAGCCAGGCCTCGACACTGTGGGCGTATCCTCGATCGTGGAGTTCCGAGTAGGCCACCGCCATCTGGGGGGAACACCAGCATCCGTCATCCCGCTCGCGATGGCATTCATCGAGCACCCGGTCGAAGACCCGGTTCGAAGTCAGTCGGAACGGTCGGCGTCGAACGGTACGCTCCAAACGCCGGGATACGTGAAGCCCGTCGAATTCGATGATCGCCCGCGGCTCGGGCCGGAAGAGATGGACTTCATCGGCATCCTCATTCCACATGGGGAATGCCCCGAGCGCATAGATCTTGAGCAGGAGATCGGCATCCATGACGTCGATGAGCCTAGCCGAGAGAGAGGCTCCCGTAGAATTCGGAGGCCCCGCCCGACGTCGTCGTCGCGGCGAAGGCCGACGTGGAAATCTGGAATTCTGACACATGAAGTATCGAAGACTCGGACGAAGCGGCCTGCAGGTCAGCGAAATCGGACTCGGCTCCTGGCTCAACCTCGACCAGGGTGATGTCGATCTGGCCGGCCTCCTGCACCGGACGGCCTACGAGAACGGCATCAATTTCTTCGACACCGCCAATCAGTACGGTCTCGGTCGCACCGAGTCGGTGGTGGGCGCGGCGCTGGCTCCCTTCTCCCGCGAGACCTATGTTCTCGCCACCAAGGCCTTCTTCGACTACGAGCCCGACTGGCCCTTCCCCGGAGCCAATGATCGCGGGCTGTCCCGCAAACATCTCTTCCAGGAGATCGAGAAGAGCCTCCGGAAGCTTCGGACCGACTACCTCGATCTCTTCCAGTGTCATCGCTTCGATTCCGACACGCCGCTGGAGGAGACCTGTCGAGCGATGAACGACCTCGTTCAACAGGGCAAGACTCTCCACTGGGGAGTGAGCGAATGGACCGGTCCCCAGATCGACGAGGCGGTGTCGATCTGCCGCCAGGCGGGCTGGCATGCCCCGATCTCCAATCAACCGATCTACAACCTGCTCGATCGGCACTGGGAAGACGACGTGTTCCCCGTCACCGCCCGTTGCGGCCTGGGAAACGTGTGCTTCAGTCCGCTGGCCGAAGGTCTCCTGACCGGGAAGTACTCCAACGGCACTCCGGCGGACGCGCGGGCGGCGGATGAGACCAAGGGACAGTTCATCCGGCGGCGTTTCAGCGAGTCCAATCTGGAAAGAGTGCAAAGACTCGGTCGAATCGCCGCCGATCTGGGCGTTCCCCTCTCGAACCTGGCCCTGCGTTGGTGCCTGAGGCGTTCGGAGGTCTCGAGCTGCATCATCGGCGCGAGCCGGCCGGAACAGATCCTCGAGAACGTCACGGGTCCGGATCTGGACTGGAGTCCGGAGGTCGAGGCTCGAGTCATCGCGGCGATCGGTGACGGCTGACTCAAGATCGATGCCGCAAGCCGCGGGCTCAATCGCCGTCCGGAATTCGCACCGAATCGACCTGTCCGAGCAGCACCCGGAGCATCAGCCTCACTCCGACCTCGGGAACCCGACGACTTCCGTCGTCCCCCGCCGCGAAGACGTGCGCCGGTACTCGGACCATCGTCGCATTCGAATCCCCCGGCACGCGCACCGCGAGATCCACGTACAGATCACCATGAATGGAGAGCGGGTTCGCCGCTTCGACCACGACTTCGACTTCACCGGCGATGGGCAGCGGCATGCTTGAACTCCCGATCGGAACTCAGTCCGAAGACTTCGCCCGACTGATGGTGCGAACCTGACAGAACTGCCGGTGACCATACCGACCCCCGTGCCACCCGTAGCCGCTTTCCATCGCACCCACCCACGGACTGCCGTCGGCCCCGCCGCAACCCTGATTGACGCCGATCATCCCGGCGGTCAGTTTTCCGGCGACCTCTTCGGCCTTCTCCGCCTCCCCCCAGACGCAGGCCGCCAGTCCGAACCGGGTGTCGTTGGCGAGGCGGACCGCGTCGTCCGCGGATCGAACCGGCATCACGCAGGCCACCGGACCGAACGTCTCCTCCCGCATGATCTCCATGTCGTGGGTGACGTCCGCGAGGACGGTGAGCGGCACGAAATTGCCTTCGCCCCCGTCCTCACCGCCCTGACATCCGACCAGAACCCGCGCCCCCTCGCGGACCGCGGACTCCAACTGTCGCAGCACGTGATCCTTCTGCCCTCGATTGATCATGGGTCCGACCTCGACGCCGGGATCCATGCCCGGTCCGAGCTTCATCGCCGCCGCCTTCGCCACCAGTCGGGTCGTGAAGTCCTCGATGATCGAATCGTCGACGTAGATCCGTTCGGTGCTCACGCAGACCTGGCCCGCGTTGCGGAACGAGTTTCGAGCCGCGAAAGCCGCCGCGGCATCGAGGTCCGCTCCCTCGAGCACGATCATCGGATCCTTTCCGCCCAATTCGAGGATCACCCGCTTCAGGCTTCCGCTGGCTTCCTTGAGAATGTGCTTGCCCGCTTCACGACTGCCGGTGAAGACCACGAGATCGATCGGCGCCTGCACCAGCGCCCGCCCCTGTTGCTCATCCCCGATCACCAGCTGCATCACGTTCGGAGGCAGGACCTCGTTCAGGACCGCCACCCATTCCCGGGCGACCAGCGGCGTCTCCTCACTGGGCTTCAACAGCACGGTGTTTCCCGCCATCAAGGCGGGGATCACGGACTGGAACACCATCAGAAGCGGGAAGTTCCACGGGGTGATCGCGGCCACCACTCCGAACGGGTCGAACCGCAGGGTGGTTCGAAGACTCTCGTCCTCCAGAGTCTCCGGCCGAAGGGCCTCCACGATCGCATCCACCTCTTCGGTGATCCCCTTGGCGCAATACGTCGCTTCCCCGACGCCCTGGGCCTTCGGCTTGCCCATCTCACGAGTCAGGAGCTCCCCGATTCGGGAGGCTTCTTCGGTGAGTCTCGGAACCGCGGACTTGAGAATCCCGGCTCGTTGCTCCAGGGTCATCGCGCCCCAGCTTCGCTGAGCGAGCCGAGCATCCCGGACCATCTGGGGAATGAGGTCGACGGAGGTGACGGGAATCTCACCCACGGGTTCGCCATCGGCCGGATTCAGGGAGACCAGCGTCCGGGGCGTGAGGGTCAGGGAAGGCTCGGAAGAGACGGGGGTCATGATCGGGCTCCGTGGCGGGGTTCCTCGACTGTAGCACGCCCCGCGATCCCGGCCGACACCCGCGTCCGGATCGATCCGGGAGGCACGGGTCCCCGTCGGACGGACCCCGGGCGAGGCGCTCCGTACCCGTTGTTTCAGTTCCGATTCGAAGCCGCGATCACGGCGTCGGGCGAGACCGAGGGCCTCGCCACGCTCGAAGAACGATTCGGAACGCCGAGTCCGACAAGCACGTCCGAGAACCACGTCCAGATCAAGGCATGTCCACCATGCTGCCCCCCCGCCTCCTGATGGCCGCCGTGGTTCTTCCCCTCCTGGCCCCCGCGCAGCCTTCGGCATCCGCCGCGAGCCCTTCGCCCTCCTCGAAACCGGATTCAGCAAACCGGCACGCCCGTCCCCCCTCTGAACGGCGCCAGACGGGAGCCAGGTCGACATGATGCTCGTCGAACTCGAGGCGAAGCGGGACGGGGCGGCCAAGGGGCCAGAAACCGGGGTCAGGCTCGACCGGGCGACCTGGCTCGAAGCCGTCGCCCTCGTCGCGGTTGAGCCGGCCGCTCCTGGAATCGGAACCACGAGATTCCCGGGATCGGACTTGCCCCCGTCGCCCAAGGCGACGAGGGTCGTTTTCGAGGGATCGAATCCGATTCAACCTCGGCCTCGGGACCGCCCGGAAAGCTGGTCGGGGTTGGCTGACGGTCGGGTTTCGAGTAGCATCTTCGCTTCGGGCCGTCGGTGACAGTTCCCTCGAGACATGAGGTGACTGGCGCCGCATGGGGCACGCCTTCGCGGCGTTGCGTGCTCCCGCCCTGTTTCGGCCGCGGACTCGGATCCGCTCGCTTCGTCGATCGTCGACGCTCGCGACGCTCCGGACCGCGCCCCGTCGATCGGGATGGTCCCGTTCGGCGCCGTCGGTCCAGACGCGACACTCGTCGCGCGTTCGATCCAGTCCCTTCGCAAGCACACGACTCGGTCAAAGGTTCCGACGACTCCCGATCGAGGCGTCGGAAACGAATCACTGGCCCATGGTGTAACGGTAGCACTCTTGGTTTTGGTCCAAGCAGTCCTAGTTCGAATCTAGGTGGGCCAGCTTCCCTTTCTCCCGAGTCGATCGCTTTCCACTCCCCCTCGAAACGATGATGCCAACGTCACCCGACCATCCGAACGTGGACGCCGTGATCCTTGCCGCCGGCAAGGGCACCCGCATGCAGAGTGATCTCCCCAAGGTGATGCATCCGGTCGCCGACCGCCCGATGCTCCACTGGGTGGTCGATGCCTGCCGGGAAGTCGGGGCTCGACGGATCGTGGTGGTCGTCGGCCATCGGGCCGACCTGGTCCAGGCGAGCCTGGAGGGGGAGCCCGGGGTTGAATTCGTCACCCAGTCCGAGCAGCTTGGCACCGGTCACGCGGTCGATCAGGCCCGCGAAGCCTTCGCCGACTCCCCGGAGAACGATCTTCTCGTCCTCTGCGGCGACGGTCCCCTCATCCGGACGGAGACCCTTCGCACCCTGCTGGAAACCCACCGGGATTCGGAAGCGGCGGCGACCCTCGCGACCGCGGTCATCGATGATGCGACGGGCTACGGACGGATCGTCCGGGACGACGACGGGGATTTCGCCCGGATCGTCGAACAGAAGGACGCCTCGGAAGCGGAACTCGCCCTGCGGGAGGTGAACCCCTCCTACTACTGCTTCCGAACCGGCCCCCTCTTCGATCGCCTGGCCCGGACCAGCAACGACAACGCCAACGGCGAGTACTACATCACCGATGTGTTCGGCATCGCACGAGGCGATGGAGACCGGGTCGCGGTGGTCGACGCGGTCCCGCCCCAGGACATTCTCAGCATCAATGATCCCGGCCAACTCGCGGAAGTCGATGCCATCCTTCGAAGCCGGCTCGCCGCCACGGAAGGGACTCGATGAGCACCAGCGACCGCGAGCACATGAAGATCTTCGCCGGCCGAACCGGCCAGCATCTCGCCGAGACCATGTGCGACCATCTCGGGCTGCCGCTCGGAAAGGCGACTTCGTCGACCTTCCCCGACGGCGAGATCATGGTCAAGGTCGAAGAAGACGTCCGCGGACGTGACTGCTACGTGGTCCAATCCACCTGCCAGCCGGTGAACGACAACCTGCTCGAACTCCTGATCCAGATCGACTGCCTGCGCCGCGCATCGGCGAAGCGGATCACCGCGGTGATTCCCTACTTCGGCTACGCCCGACAGGATCGCAAGGACGAGGGACGGGTACCGATCACCGCGAAGATGGTCGCCAACCTGATCACCGCGGCCGGTGCCGATCGCGTCCTCTGCATGGACCTGCACGCGGCCCAGATCCAGGGGTTCTTCGACATTCCGGTCGACCACCTGAGCGCCTCGCCGGTGTTCGTCGAGCACTTCCTCAGCCTGCGTGAATCGCTCGGCGACATCGTGGTCGTCTCCCCCGACGTCGGCAACGTGAAGGTCGCGAACATGTACGCCGATGTCCTTGGTTGCGACCTCGCGATCGTGGACAAGCGAAGACAGTCGGGGACCGAGGTCGCGGTTCGCAACCTGATCGGAGACGTGAAGGGCCGCACGGTCCTCATGTTCGACGACATGATCTCGACCGCCGGCACGGTGTGCGAAGCGGCGAAGCTCGTGACCGAGCGTGGCGCGACCGACGTCATGGTCTCCGCGACCCATCCGGTGCTCGTCGGGCTCGCGATGCAGCGGCTCGCCGACGGTCCGATCTCGACCATCAACATCACCGACACCATCCCCGGCGGATCCCGACTGGATCCCCTGGGAGAGAAGGTGAAGGTCCTCGGGGTGGCTCGTCTGCTCGGCGAGGCGATCCACCGAATTCACCACGACCAGTCGGTCTCGGCGATGTTCCGCACCGGAGCCGGGACCAAGCGTTGATCCGATCCATTCCGTTTCCGTCGATCAGCACCGACGGCGGCGATTCAAGTTCGACAGGAGTACAGGAACCATGAGTCACGAAACCCCCATCATCGCAGCCCAGCAACGGGATCGGCGCGGCAGCCGCTATTCCCAGCGACTTCGCAAGTCGGGCCGCCTTCCCGCCGTCGTCTACGGACACGGGTCCGACCCCCTTTCGATCAGCGTCGACCAGAAGGAGACGCTCAGGCACCTCAGCGAGGGCAATCACGTCTTCAACGTCGTGATCGACGGAGGATCGGAAGAGACCTGCCTGGTCAAGGACCTCCAGTTCGGATACCTCGGCGACGATGTGATCCACATCGACTTCGCCCGAGTGGACCTCGACGAGAAGGTTCGCGTGAACATGACCCTCGACTTCCACGGGGTTCCCGCCGGGGCGAAGAAGGGCGGCTCCGTCGTGGTCCACGACCTCGCGGAACTCGAGATCGAATGCACCGTCCGCAACATGCCGGAAGCCCTGCGGATCGACCTGGAGCATTTCGACGAGATCGTTCACGTGAGCGACCTCACCCTGCCTGAGGGTGTGGAAGCGATCACTCCCGGCAACACCCTGGTTCTTCACGTCCAGGCGCCCGTGAGCAGCGACGCCGACGAAGCCGACACCGCGGAAACGCCGGCCCCGGAAGCCTGATCCACCGTTCAGCCCCCCGCACGGACCACCTCGTCATGAAGCTCGTCGTCGGACTCGGCAACCCAGGACCGGAATACGACCGGACTCGACACAACGTCGGGTTCGAAGTCGTCGACCGGCTGGCCCGACGCCACGGCGATCCCGCGAATTCGGTGGCCCGGAACAAGTTCTCGGCCCTGGTCGTGGACGCGGTGGTCGGCGACGAAAAGGTGATGCTGATGAAGCCTCTCACCTTCATGAACCTCTCCGGCAAGGCCGTGGCCGAAGCCGTTCGGTTCTACAAGATGTCGCCGGCGGATGATCTGATGGTGATCGTGGACGACACCGCCGTCACCTGCGGGTCGATCAGGATCAAGCCGGGCGGCGGGGCGGGAGGCCACAATGGCCTCACCGACGTCTCTCGTCTGCTCGGCAACGATTCGTGGCCCCGGCTGCGAATCGGGATCGACAAGCCGGGCCGGATCCCGCTCAAGAACTACGTGCTGGGCCGTTTCACCCCCGAGCAGCAACCGCTCGTGGATACGGCTCTTGACGAGGCGACCGACGCGGTCGCCTGCTGGGCGGGCGAAGGGCTCGCTCCAGCAATGAATCGATTCAATCGGAAGGCCTCCGCCTGAGAGAGGCCGACCGCAACCGGCGACCATTCAGTCGCCCTCCAGGCGCCGCGAACCGACGGCGTCGAACCTCAAAGGAAACAAGATGACCGAAGTCCGCATCAACATGTACGAGGGAATGTTTCTCTTCCCCCAGACCGCGACCGCCGATCTCGCCGGGGCCGTGGCCCACATCGAGTCGATCCTGGAGCGTGCCGGTGCCGAGCTGGTCTCCATCTGCAAGTGGGACGAGCGTCGCCTCGCCTACGACATCAAGGGCAACAAGCGTGGCTTGTACCTGCTGACCTACTTCAAGGCCGAGCGTTCGCGGATTTCCGGCATCGAGCGGGACTGCAACCTCAGCGAGCAGCTCCTGCGAGCGATGGTGGTCCGAGCGGATCAGATCCCGGCCGAGGAGATCGAAGCCGCCAACGGACGAGAAGCGCTCGCCGATGAGATCAAGCTTCGAGCCGAGCGTGGAGACGAGGAGGAGCGACCGAAGGTCACCGCCGTCTCCCGAGAATCCCTGAAGGCCGAGGAAGCCGCCAAGCAGGCCGCAGAAGCCGCCGAATCCGAGGAAGCGGCTCCCGCATCCGAGGAGCCTGCAGCCGACGACCAGGCCGAAGCCAAGACCGAAGATACGACCGAGGCCACCGAGGCTTCGGCCGACTGATCCTCCGAGTTCTCGCCCCTACGCCTCTCCACCCCGGCCTGGGTTCGGGGGGGGCGACCGGGTGGGGCAAGGTGAAATCATGAATGACGGACCGTCCGCAAGCCTCACTTGTGGACGGTCCGTCGCTTTTGAGGGTCTCCCGGACAGAATCCCGGAGGGGGCGCGTAAACTGCCGTCGATCATTCAAGCACTCGGAGCGTCTTCCATGGCAAGTTTCAACCAGGTCATCCTTCTCGGCAATCTCACCCGGGACGTCGAACTCAAGCACACCCCTTCCAATCAGGCGGTGGCCAACATCGGCCTCGCGATGAACCGGCAATACCAGACCCGGGAAGGCGAACGTCGGGAAGAGGTCACCTTCGTCGACTGCGAAGCCTGGGGACGTCAGGCCGAGGTGATGGCCCAGTACCTGTCCAAGGGACGCCCGGTCTTCATTCAGGGCCGGCTCAAGCTGGACACCTGGCAGGACAAGGACGGTGGGAACCGGTCGAAGCTCAAGGTCGTGGTCGAGAACTTCCAGTTCGTCGGTGGCCGCGAGGGCGGCGGCGGCGGTGCCCCGTCCGGTGGTCCCAGCGAGGGTCGGCGGGAATTTCAGCCCAGCAATGCCCCCGCCAACAACCCCTCCTCTGGCGGCGGCGGCGGTCATGCCCCGGTCGGCGAAGACGACATTCCGTTCTGAGCCAGCCCTGAACCAGTCCTGAGCCACTTGTGGCCCTGCCATGGGACGGTCCCTCAAACCGGTCGATCCTCACGGGATCCTCCGGAACGGGAACCCCCTTTGCGGCTGCCAGAGCCGGTTTCGAGATCAGGCCGCAGGCTCAAACCCCGGTTTTCAAGAACCGCCCCCTTTTCTCGAGGGGGCGGTTCTGGCATACTCCTCCATTCGACCCTGCAACCGCAGGCCGCTGGGGTGTCGGTGTGACCGACGCTCCTAACTCCATACCCGGGCCTCCGGCCCCCAGAGGACAGCGAGACACCATGCCAGCCGCATCCACCCGACAAGTCACCCTTCTCCTGAACCGCAACGTCGAAAGCCTCGGCATCGTCGGCGACGTGGTGAAGGTCCGTCCCGGCTACGCCCGGAACTATCTCCTCCCCCTCGGCATCGCCGAAGTCCCGACCGACGAGCGGATCGCGGACCTTCAGGCCGCTAGAGCCGAGGCCATGGCCGAACTCGAAACCCTGCGTTCCGAACGTCGAGGAATCATCAGTGCCCTCGAGGACATCGCCATCAGCCTGGTGCGTTCCTGCAACGACCGTGGAATCCTCTACGGTTCGGTCACTCAGCGGGACATCGCCGACGGCCTCAACGAACTCGGTCACCGGGTCGACGAGCGGGCCGTCCGACTGGCCAACCCGATTCGCCGGGTCGGCGAGTACCCGGTGGTGATCCAGTTCGAGAAGGAAATGAAGGTCGAGGTCATCATCAAGGTCGACGCCGACCGCAGCATCGCCGAAGAGTCCGAGGAAATGGAATTCGACAACGAGGGCGAGCTCATCGAGAAGCCCAGCCGCAAGGCCCAGGACACCGAGGAAACCTCGGAAGAAGAGGGCGAAGGCGGCGCGGAAGCCACCGAAGAGGCTGCCGCCGACTGAGCCCCGCCGAATCCCACCGAATCAAACGCCGCCCCCTGCCGGATCCTTCCGGAAGGGGGCGGTGTTCGAGTCTGGTGTAGAGTCCGGTGAAACCGACCGGAATTCCGGTCGAACCTTCGATCGATCGAATCTTCAGGCCGGATCCGGTGGTGACCGATCAATACAGTGGAACGTTGTGATCATCGAGGGTAGAAGTCAGACCAGCAGGAAAACCGGAGCTCCGAATCCATGTCGAGTCTTGCCGAACCGCGTCGTGAGTCCCTTCCTCAGACTCGCAGCTCCGTGACCCACAAGTTCGCGATTTCCGGTCATGAGGGATACCTGACCATCGGCTTGTTCAAGGATGGTCAACCCGGCGAGATCTTCATCAAAATGAGCAAGGAGGGCTCCACGCTTTCCGGTCTCATCCAGGGTTTCTGCCGGGCTTTCAGCCTCGCCCTCCAGCACGGGCTGAGTGCCACCGACGCGGTCGAACGATTCCGAGGGATGCGGTTCGAGCCCATGGGACCGACTTCCAACCCCCAGATTCCCGAGGCGTCCAGCATTCTCGATTACGTGGCCCGATACATCGAGCTGCATTTCGTCGATCAGAGCTGATTTCACCGCTCGACCTCGTCTCCGGAGCGCATGTCGGAGATGACTCTCCGGCTCGTTATCCGAACCGAGGTCAAGTACGATGGATGGATGTCTGAACCCTCGGTCGGATCCTCCTACGCAGACCTCTGTGCAGCGGCTCGCGAGTTGATTCCGGAAGTGACGCCTTCCGAATGCCTCGAGCTCCAGGTCGCCGGTGCCGTGGTGATCGATCTTCGAGAGCCCGATGAACTGACCGACGGGATCGCTCCCAAAGCCCATCTGGTGCCTCGCGGCACGCTCGAAAAATCCGTGGCTGACATCGTCGACGATCCATCGACCACCATCTGCCTCTACTGCGCCGGAGGTCACCGCAGCGCCCTTGCCGCACTCACCCTGCGCGACATGGGTTTCCAGGACGTCCGCAGCGTCGCGGGTGGATTCCGTCGTTGGCAGGAGGAGGCCCGACCAATCGCCGCGGGACCGATCTCCCAGGCACGCACGGAGTCCGAGGACGATCTCGACCATCGGGACTGGCATTCGATTCGTTCGAACTTCGCGATCACCAGCCGCCGGGTCGAGGTCCTGGACGGAACCGAACGACCGCTGGTCTATCTCGATCACGCGGCGACCACCCATCCGCCAGACATCGCGATGAACGCGGTCAGGGATTTCCTCAGCCTCGACTACGCCAACGTCCATCGGGCGTCCTACCAGCTCGCTCGTCGGTCGACCCTTCGATTCGAGGACGCCTATCGAACCTGTGCCCGATTCGTGGGCGCGGACCTCGATCACCACTGCGTGGTGTTCACATCGAACACCACCGCCGCCTGTGAGCTCGTCGCCCATGCGGTCGAACCACTCCCCGGCGCGGTCCTGGTGACCGACCTCGAACACCACAGCAGTGACCTCCCTCATCGACGCCGGGGACGAGTGGTCCGCGTGGGACTCGATTCGACCCAGCGGCTGGACCTCCCCGCCCTCCGCGAGGTGCTGCAACGAGATCGCATCAAGCTGGTCTCGGTGAGCGGCGCCGCCAATGTCACCGGCTGGATGCCCCCGATCCACGAGATCGCCGCCCTCGCCCACGAGGCCGGAGCCCTCATCTGCGTCGACGCCGCCCAATTGGTCGCCCATGCCCCCATCGACATGGGGACTCCCGGCGACCCGACCGCCATCGACTTCCTCGTCGCGGCCGGACACAAGGCCTACGCCCCCTTCGGCGCGGGGTTCCTGATCGGTCCTCGCGCCATCCTCGACTCGGTCGAACCCGTGGTCCCCGGTGGAGGCGTCGCGGCCCGGGTCGATGAGGACGGGGCCACCTGGCTCGCCAGCCCCGACCGACATCAATTCGGAACGCCCAACGTCGGAGGCGCGATCGGCATGGCGGTGATGCTCGAGTCGCTCGAGAAGATCACCATGGACGAAGTCCGCCGGCACGAGATGGTCCTGTTCCGACGAATGGTCGAAGGCCTTGAATCGATCGGCGGCATCACCCTCTACGGTCCCTCCGAACTCGAGGAACGGGTGGGCATCATCCCCTTCAACGTGGACGGGGTGTCCGACATGCTCACCGCCGCGGTCCTCGGCGAGGAATTCGCGATCGCGGTCCGAAACGGACGCTTCTGCGCCCATCTGCACAGTGATCGCCTGCTCGAAGGTGACGCGAACTCCGGCGCCGTCCGGGCATCCATCGGACTCTTCAACGATGCGTCCGACGTCGATGCCTTCCTTTCGGCGGTTGATGTGGTTCGAAGAGGTGAGTGGAAAGGCGAGTACCGCGAACGAGGCGGCGAAGTCACCAGCCAACCGACCGGTCGCTGCGCCGACCGCTGGATGGAGGGGACCGGCGACGTCCCTCCCTCCTCCTGAATCGCCGGAACCCCTCTCAGGGAGCTTGGCCGCCCATGTCGGAATCCGAATCAGACGCCAAAGGCATGATCGAGTGGTCGTGCGACGCCTGCGACCGATCCTTTCCAGTCGATCCGGGCGCCGATCGAGTGCCTTGCCCCTACTGCGGCGACATCAATCGCATCTCCCGGGGAACCGGCTCCGCCCCACCGGCCGAGCCCCGCGAAACCCCGGCGAGCCATGATTCCGCCGAACGACTTCTTCGCATGGTCCGCCCCGCCCTGGTTCGCGGACATCCCCTGGCCAGCCTGGGTTCCCTCGGACTCCTGATCGGAGGCCTGGCGATCCTGATCCTCTCGTTGTCGGGGGGACTCCCCGAATGGTCGCGGTGGCCGGGTATCGCGGCCGCCCTCGCAGGACTGGGCTGGGGTCTCTGGATCTTCGTGCTGGGTCATCGCTGGGATCGACTCAAGATCACGGATCGTCGAACCATCGACGAACGCGGAATCGTGGTTCGGAGCACCTCGGAGGTTCTGCACACCCACGTTCGCAACATCCGGATCACCCAGTCCGTCTGGCAGCGAATCGCGGGGATCGGGACCCTCGAGATCGATTCCGCCGCCGGTGACGGGACCGCGGACATCCGGATCGTGGACATCCCCGATCCCGATGGCATCAAACGCCTCATCGACCGTCACCGCGGGTTGGGAAGCCACGACTGATCCCCATCGCACCGACGGTCGGCACGCTCGAACACCTCCCATCACCGGGACCAGCCCCGGTACAATCTCCGACCACCCTTTTCGCCCAACCAAGAGTCATATTCGATGAAGATCCACGAGTACCAGGCCCGACAGCTCCTCTCCGACGCCGGCATCCCGGTCCCCCCCGGCCGCATGGTCGAGACCGTCGACGATGCGGTGGCGGAAGCCAGTGCCATCCTGGAGTCCGGTGAGACCCTGGTCGTGGTCAAGGCTCAGGTCCACGCCGGCGGTCGTGGCAAGGCGGGATTCGTGAAACTGGTCAAGAGCGTCGAGGAAGCCCGCGAAGCCGCGACCTTCATGCTTGGGAACCGCATGGTGTCCGTGCAGACCGGGCCCGAAGGCATCGAGGTGAAGCGACTGCTCGTCGCCGCAGGCGTCGACATCGCCAAGGAGTTCTACCTCGCGGTCACCTTGGATCGAAGTCGCGGCCTGAACACGATCATCGCGAGCGCCGAGGGTGGCGTCGAGATCGAGACCGTGGCGCACGAGAATCCCGACGCGATCCTCAAGACCCCGATCCATCCGCTCAACGGCCTCGAAGCCTACGAAGCACGATCCGTGGCGAAGCGGCTCGGTTTCACCGGTCGGCAGATCGGGCAGGCCGCCGCGATCATGCAGAAACTGGCGAAGCTCTACGCCGACACCGATGCCGATCTGGTCGAGATCAATCCCCTGATCGTCACCCCGCCGAGCGAAGGCGCTCCAGACGGCCGGGTCATGGCGATCGACGCGAAGTTCGGTTTCGACGACAACGCGCTCTTCCGACACAAGAACCTGCAGGCGATGCACGATCCCGCGGAGGAGAATCCCTCCGAGGTCCGAGCCGAGGCGTCGGGCCTCTCCTACGTGGATCTCGACGGCAACATCGGCTGCCTCGTCAACGGCGCGGGACTGGCGATGAGCACCATGGACATCGTGAAGCTCCATGGGGGCGATCCCGCGAACTTCCTCGACGTCGGCGGCTCGGCGACCAAGGAATCGGTGACCGAGGCGTTCCGGATCATCCTCGGCGACGATCGCGTGCAGGGTGTGCTGGTGAACATCTTCGGTGGCATCATGAAGTGCGACACCATCGCCGGCGCGATCATCGAAGCCGCGAAGGAAGTCGGCTTCGAGGTGCCCCTGGTGGTTCGACTCGAAGGCACCAACGTCGATGCCGCACGGGCGATGCTCGAAGAAGCCAGGAGCGAAATTCCGTCCATGCAGACCGCGACCGACCTTGCGGATGCCGCTCGGACCGTCTGTGAAGCGGTCGGCTGAATCCCATGCTGATCCTCTTCGACATCGATGGAACCCTGCTTCGAAGCCGCGGCGTCGGGCTCCGAGCCATGCAGGCCGCGCTCGAAGAGATTCATCCTCCGCGGCACGAGCATGATCGCCATGACATCGAATTGATCGACACCGCCGGGCGTCTCGATCCCCTGATCTGGAGGGAACTTCTCGCCCAACGCGGGATCGAGCCCACGGAAGCGCTTCATGATCGCTTCCGCGAGACCTACGGAACTCTGATGGCCCGAATGATCGAGGATGAACGACCGGTCATCGGCCTCGATGGTGCGGCTGAAGCGGTTCGCTGGGTCCGAGATCATTCGGAGTTCATCGCCGCCCTGCTGACCGGGAATTATCCGGAGACCGGACGCCTGAAGGTCGCGGGAGCCGGCATCGATCCCGATGACTTCGCCTTCGGGGTCTGGGGCTCCGAAGCCTCCACTCGAAGAGGCCTTCCTCCGATCGGCATCGAACGGGGATCCGAGCATCTCGGCCGCCCGATCGATCCCCAGAACGCGGTCATCGTGGGGGACACTCCGGCGGACATCGACTGTGCGCGGGCCAGCGGCTGTCGCGTCATCGCGGTCGCGACCGGACGGTTCGGCATGGACGAACTCGCCTCCCATCAACCGGACGAACTCCTGCCGGACCTGGGAGACCTCGATCGGTTCGTCACCGCCTTGAACCGAACACTCCAGTCGAGGGACGCATGATCTCCGGACCTCTGTCACCGTCCGATCGAATCACTTCGATCGATGTGCTTCGGGGGTTGGCGTTGCTGGGGATCGTGATCGTGAACGCCGCCTACTTCGGCCTGCCTCTGGGAGGGGTGCTTGATGGCGGCATCGGAGCCGGCTCGATGAGCGATCGCGTCACCGCGATCCTCGTGGTGGTGTTCGCCGAGGTCAAGTTCATCTCGATCTTCTCGATCCTGTTCGGTTTCGGCCTCGCGATGCAACGGTCAAGACGCCTCGCCGCGAACACCGGATTCGCGGCCTTCGGGGTCCGCCGGATGCTCCTACTCGCCGTCTTCGGTCTCCTGCACGTCCTCACTCTCTGGTACGGCGACGTCCTTTTTCTTTACGCGGGCCTCGGCCTGCTCCTGATTCCGATGCTGTGCCTGGATGCCTCCGTCCGCCTGGTGCTGGCCGCCGTGATGATCTGCGGGGCCGGTGTGTTCGTCGGGCTCCTGAGCCTGCTTGGGATGATGGGTCCGCCGATCGTGGATCCCTCCACCGTCGACGGAAGTCTTCGGGGATTCGACGCGATCCTGGAAGCTCAGGGCGACCCGACACGGCCGGTCTGGATCGATGCCGAGGTGGCGGCATTCCGAAACGGCCCGTTCCTCGACGCCTTGACCTTCCGGATATCGAGTTGGGCGCTCGGCCAGATCATCTCCATCTTCGGCTTCGCCTGGCATGTCCTCGGCATGGCCCTGATCGGGAGCTGGATGCATGACCGTGACTTCTTCGGGGCCGGCGGCAGCGTTCTTCGCCGACGAATGACGTTCACGGTACTTCCCGGCGGCCTCCTCCTTTCAATCGCAGCCGGAATGATCTTCTGGGTCGAAGGCAAGGCCTCGATCCCCGGTGCGGTGGCGACCCTGATCCAGAATCTCTCCGCGGTGATGATCGCGCTGGGTCTCGTCTCCCTGATCAGCCTGCGGGTGGATGCGGGTCGGATGCCGCTTTCGAGGATCTTCTCCGCGGTGGGTCGAATGTCACTGACTGCGTATCTCCTCGAGAGCGTGGTGTTCTCCGCCCTGATGCTTCACTGGGGACTGGGATGGTTCGACCAGATCTCCCGAACCGGCCTCGTGGGACTCTCCCTGCTCGTCTATACGGCGGTGGCTCTGTTCTGCCTGCTCTGGAGCCGTCGCTTCGCCATGGGGCCGATGGAGTGGCTCTGGAGGCAAGGGGCCTATCTTGGGACCCGGAGGCCCGCATGAAACGTCCTCCGGTTCGCGTGGAGAACGTGTCGCGGTCGCCAGAGAGCCGAATTCGAGGGGTAGCCTTGAACGTAGCCGGTTCGCGTGGGTCGGCGTCCGAGACCGCCGGAGTCCTTCTGCCGTGGATGCGCACCTTGCCGGGATCTGCAACGACTTCTACGTGAATCAGAAGATCGCGGTCACGATGGACGTGCCGGAGGGACGTGAGGCTGTTCTGGACCTCTTCGGACGCATCCAGAAACAATTTCCCCGACTCGAGCGGCTTCGACGCTACGAGGGCGAATACGCCCTCGAATCCGAAGACGTCGATGGGACCTACAGCTGGGTGGCACTCCGGCAGACCACCCTCCGCAGTGGTTTCGTCAACCCTCAATCCCTCGACGAGGCGTACCGTCTCCATCGTTCGCTCCTCGACATCGCGCCCTACTACCTCTCGGTGAGCCCCCTCGATCTCGACCACATCGAATTGGTCTTCGGCTTCGACTTCGAGGCCGACCGAGACCGCGACGAGATCGTGTTCGAAGCCTTGCTCGCCGATTCGCCTCTCGCGGAACTGGTGGATCGAGATCGCGAGCGCCTGGTGGAAGCCCAGCCTCTCCTCGGAATCGCCCTGGACGACGATCCTCGAATGCAGGCGTTCTTCGAAATCAAGTCCCGACCGGCTCGCGGCCGCACTGGAGTTCCAGGCACCGAAGGCACCGAGCCCATCAGCGTGTACCTGACCGCCCGCGCGTCGGGGCCCATCAAATCGCTGGACGAACTCCCATCCCTGTTCGCCCGACTGGCCGGTCATTCCGAGCGTCTGGTCGAGGAACGGCTGATTCCGTCGGTTCTGGTTCCGATTCGTCGGGCCATCCTCTCCCGGCCCTGCTGATACCGAAGCCCGATTCGATGTTCAGCCCGACTGCCTGAAACCCGTCATCGCAAAAAACGACACGGCCGCGGATGTTCGCGGCCGTGCCATCAACGAGTCCTGTCGGCATATCTGCGACAGCCTTGACGGGCCGACTCCCCAGACGGCGCATCCTCGTCTATTCCCCAAAATCTCTCTCGACGCTGCCGTCCGATCGGTCTGCCCCGGCCGAACGGTGGAAAGGATCCGTCGAACGAATCCCCTCCGAAGGGACATGCGTGGAACGAGTCGAAAGAGCGCACAAATCAGATATTTTCGTCGCAATCACCGCGGGGGCACCCTCGGTGCTAGGCTCCGAGGGTGGATTTTGAACTCGCCAATGCTCTTGGTCGAATCGTCGAGTTGAAGGACCGCAGCACTGCGGCTCACACCTGGCGGGTCACCATGTACGCCCAGGCCGTAGCGGAGGCAGCCAGGCTCGATACGCCGAGGCTGATGAACTTCATGCTTGGCGCGGTTCTCCACGATCTGGGCAAGATCGATGTCCCCGGAGACATCCTCGGCAAGCCCGGCCGACTCGATTCCGAGGAGTTCCGGGTCATTCAACAGCACACCGTGACGGGATACGAGCGGCTTCGGCGGATGCAGGTCAGCGAGCCGCTGATTCTCGATGTGGTTCGAAGTCATCACGAACGAATTGATGGAAGCGGGTATCCCGATGGGCTCGCCGGCGAACAGATTCCACTGGCCGCCCGCTGGTTCGCGGTGATCGACGGGTTCGATGCGATGACCAGCCTCCGCCCCTACCGGGATGCTCGAGGAGATGCGTCGGCCCGAAGAGCCATCCTGGACCTCGAATCCCACGCTGGTAGCTGGTACGAACCCGAAGCGGTCGCGGTCTTCAGGGATCTCTACGATCGAGGGCGGCTGGATTCGACCCTCGAACATCTGAACGACGTCGACGAGCATGCCACCCTGACCGGACCTCTGAGCCCCCGCGCGGTCGAGCTCGCCCGCGATGCGTTACGAGGATCGAATCCACCTGGCGTCGATTCCGGAGATGTCGAACATCTCCTCGATCTCGCGGCTGAGGGGCATGCCGGAACCGATGAGAACGACGCCTCGGAAGCGCCACCTTCTTCGGAGTCCCCCGCCTGAGCCGGGCCGTCTCAACTTCTCCGACCCGCCGACTCCCCCTCCGCCGCCGGTCTGGAATGAGGATCGACAGGTGGTGATGGCGACGATTCGGTGTGAAGTCCTCGGCGATGCGGTTGGTGGCGAGCGCCGACTCGAAGGCCGATGCGAGCTTCGGATTCCGATCGGGGGCCTCGTGCTGATGCTCCCCGCCGTCGGCGAGCAACCACCAGTCGCCCTGCTCCTGAGCATTCATTCACGTTGACCGTCGCCACGAGCAACGCGACGACGTCACGAATTTCAGCCTCAAAAAAAACGACGCCGTCCAGGAGGACGGCGTCGTGCAGGGTCGTTCGGGGCGAGGCGGTCTCAGGCCGCCTTGGCATCGAGATACTTCTCGACACTCTTGATGTCGTTGATGATCTGCGGAGTCACTCGAAGCGTGAACGACTCGCCGATCTCGACCTTCACGACCTGGGTCGGTCGCTTGCGATCGATCCAGATGCGACCGGCACGATTGGTCGGGCGGTTGTCGATCTGACGACGTCGCTTTGCGAGCGCGGTGAGGGCCTTCTGGACCTCGGGCTGCATCCGCATGAGCCGACGAAGGGTCTTCACGCCCGCCTCGTTCTTCGGAAGGGTGGTGATCGTGAAGGTCATGGTGGTCGACGCGGCGAGTTCCATGGCATGCATCCGACGGTCAGGCGTTTCTGGAGGACCGAGGCGTCGCCTCGGCTGCGAATCGAAGATTGTACCACGACCGCCGCCCGAGTCCAGCCGGTCGGCGAATCCGATTCAGTGGAGTCCCGCGACGTTCCGGAGGTGGAGGTGCAGCGCCTGGGTCCCCCGGCGTCCAAGACCGGCCGCCTCGACCTCTCGATAGAGTTTCTCGGCCATTTCCAAGCCCGGGAGGCTCAGTCCGAGGTCCTTTGCGGTCTTGACCGCGATTCCCAGATCCTTCACGAAATGCTCCACGAAGAATCCGGGGTCGAAATCTTCCGCCAGGATTCGGGGAACGAGATTGGAAAGAGTCCAACTGCCTGCTGCACCGGAAGATACGGATTCCAGTACCCGCGACGGGTCCAGACCAGACGTCTCGGCGAAGCGAATCGCCTCGCACGCGCCGACCATCGATGCGGCCACCAGGATCTGATTCACGATCTTGGTTTGCTGGCCGGCCCCCGGACCGCCCTGAAGGACGATGGTGCCACCCATCGCTTCAAGCCAGGGACGAATCTCTTCGTACCTCTCGGCCTCGCCCCCCACCATGATCGACAGGGTTCCGTTTCGAGCCCCCACATCACCCCCGGAGACCGGAGCGTCGAAGGCCTCCACCGATCGGGCCCGGGCCTCCTCGTGGATCCGAATCGCCAACCGCGGATCGCTGGTCGTCATATCGATCAGGAATCGAGGGGGACGATCCGCTCCGAGGGTCCCTTCCGGCCCGAGATGGATCGCTTCCACGTCCCGGGGATAGCCCACGATCGAAAAGACGCCATCCACGCCGTCGGCCGCTTCCCGCGGTGAATCGACCCACATCGCGCCCCGCTCCAGAAGCGGTTCCGCTCGCGCCCGGGTCCGCGTGAAAACACGAAGACGATGCCCCGCATCGAGCAGTCTGCCGGCCATCGAGCGCCCCATGACCCCGGTTCCGATCCAACCGAATTCAAGCATCGAGGCACGCTCCGAAAAACTCTGAACCGGAGTTCGCTCCGTGCGAACCCCGAGGGTCGGGGAATCGTAACCGAGGTGCGGAGGCACCCCTCTCCGAGATCGCCTCCGGATACGATCCACATCCAGCCATGACCGCGTACTGGTTCCTCCCGCGGGAACCGGGCCACGGCGAACCAAGGACCCTGCAGCCCCCGTCGGACCCCCTCATGACCAGTGACGTCACCACATCCGCCTCGCCCAGCCGGGACGAAACCGCGAAGCTCGAGCAAGAAGTCGAGGCGGCGAGCCGTCCTTTCCGTCATCTCCAGGAACAGATGCATCGAGTCATCGTCGGACAGCAGTCACTGCTGGACGGCCTGGTCACCGGGCTTCTGGCCAACGGACATCTTCTCATCGAAGGCGTTCCCGGCCTGGCCAAGACGACTGCCATCGCGGCTCTTGCCCAGGGCATCCGCACCGACTTCAAGCGAATCCAGTTCACCCCCGATCTCCTTCCGGCGGACCTCGTGGGAACCCTGGTCTACCGTCCGGCCGAAGGTGACTTCGTGGTGAAGACCGGCCCGATCTTCTCGAACCTCGTACTCGCGGATGAAATCAATCGCGCCCCCGCGAAGGTGCAATCGGCGTTGCTCGAAGCGATGCAGGAGCGACAAGTCACCATCGGCGAGGAGACCCATCGACTCCCCGACCCGTTCATGGTGCTCGCGACCCAGAATCCCATCGAACAGGAAGGGACCTACCCGCTTCCCGAGGCCCAGGTCGACCGCTTCCTGATGAAGCTCGTGGTCGACTACCCCGACAAGCAGGACGAACGCCGGATCCTCGATCGGATGGCTCGAACCAGCACCTCCCTGGAGATCGACGCGGTCCTTGACCCCGCACAGATCACGACCGCCCGGGAGGTTCTGGACCGCATTCACGTGGACGACCGCATTCGTGACTACGTGGTCGATCTCGTGGTCGCCACCCGCGACCCGACCGCGGCGGGACTCGCCTTCGGCGAGCTGGTCGACTTCGGCGCTTCCCCCCGCGCCTCGATCGCCCTGGTGCTCGTCGCCCGGGCGAAGGCGTTCCTCGATGGTCGGGGCTACGTCGTTCCCCAGGATGTCAAGGATGCCGCTCCCGACGTTCTCCGACACCGAATCGGGCTCAGTTACGAGGCCGAAGCGGAGGAGAAGACCGCGGACGACATCGTCGCCGCCCTGCTCGATCACATTCCGGTGCCCTGATACGACCGTGTTCCGTCGCCGAGAACAACCCGGAATCGCCGAGGCCACCGCAGCGGATGACGCTCGCGAACTCCTGCGTCGCGTACGACGAATCCGTCTGCGAACCCGCCAGGTCGTCAACGACGCCCTCGCGGGGCAGTATCACGCCGCGTTCAAAGGGCGGGGGATGGAGTTCGAAGAAGTCCGCCCCTACCAGGTGGGTGACGACGTCCGATCGATCGACTGGAACGTCAGTGCCCGACTCGGTGATCCGCACATCAAGTTGTTCCGCGAGGAGCGAGAGCTCACCGTGATGCTGGCGGCTGATCTGTCCGGTTCGCTCTCCTTCGGCACCGCCGACCAGTTCAAGCGGGAACTGGTGGCCGAGTTCGCGGCCACCGTCGCCTTCAGTGCCGCGATGAACAACGACAAGATCGGCCTGCTCTCCTTCACCGACAAGGTCGAAGGATTCGTTCCGCCCCGAAAGGGCACCCGGCACGTGATGCGAATCGTCCGAGATCTCCTCGCGACCCGCCCGAAGGGAAACGGCACCGAAATCGGTTCCGCGGTCGAAGAACTCGACCGGGTCCTCCGACAGCGATCCGTGGTCTTCGTGGTGAGTGATTTTCTCGACCAGGGCTGGGAGCGCTCGTTGCTCGCCGCCCGTCGCCGACACGACGTGGTGCCGGTCGTGGTCGGTGATCATCGGGAACACGAGATTCCCGCGATGGGGCTGGTGGAATTCACCGACCCCGAGACCGGCCAGCGATCATTGGTCGACACCGGCCGCAGACGAGTGCGTCGTCGCTTCGAGGAGGCCACCCGGCTCGCGGCGGAACGACGAGACCTCGCCTTTCGTCGAATGCGGCTTGATCCACTTTGTCTGGAAACCGGTTCGGATTTCGTCGAACCCCTCACCACCTACTTCCGGCGTCGAGAACGGAGGCGATCGCGATGAAGCATCCGAGAACGATCCTCCTTCATCCGACGGCGATCTTCGGGCTCGTGCTGGCGTTCGGCATCGGAGATCCCGCGGACTCGGTCCCCCGCACCCAGGACTCGCCCGCCGTTCCGTCGACCATGCTCGCCCCGCCGGTGAGCGCGAGGGACTCCGCCACCGCAGACCCGCCGAGCTCACCACCCTGGCGTCCCGGCGACGCGGTCGAACTCGACTTCGACGGGATCCCTGCCCGCCTGTTACTCGAGACCGTCGAACTCGAGGTCGGGCTGCCCATTCGTTTTCGACTTGAGATCGGATCCAACCCTTCGTTCCTCGGCGAGTTTCGGCCGGTCTGGCCTTCACGGGATCAGTCGCTGGGCGAATTCGAGATCCTCGGTCCCGTCCCGCAGACCTTCACCTCGACCGGCGGGCCGGTCGAATTCGCCTGGGACGTTCGAACCTTCGCCAGCGGCGTGGTCGAACTCCCCGCGTTCACCATCCAGCTGGGCACCGCGGATGCCCGAACCCCGCCCCGATCGATGGAAATCGCGTCGGTGACGGGACTCGATGCGGCCCCCGAGACCTATCGAGACATCGCGGGCGCCGTCGATGTCCGGATCGACCGTCCGTGGCCCCTGCTCTGGATCTCCCTGGCGATCCTCGGAACGGGGGTGATCATCTTCTTCCTCGTTCGCTGGTGGAGACGTCCGCGTCCGACTCCGCCTCCGGTGCCGGCCGACGTCTGGGCCCTCGCTCGACTCGATGAGCTCGCCGCGGGCGAAGATCTCGATCGAGGCCGGGTCAATCGCTTCTACATCGGACTCACGGACATCGCTCGAGACTTCATGGAACGCCGGTACGGCATCGCGGCGCCGGAACGAACGACCCCGGAATTCATCCGAGAAGCCGGTCGCCATCCGGAAGTCGATCCGGACCACGCCAGCCTGCTGGGCAATCTGCTGCGGTCGGCGGACCTGGTGAAATTCGCGGGAGATCGTCCCGCCGTGACCGAAGCCGGCCGGGACCTTCAGCTCGTCCGGGATTTCGTGCACCGGGTCGGACCTCGACCCGCACCACCCGAATCCGGTCCGATCGACCCGCCCTCCGATGCCGCGGACGAGACCGATGAGTCCGAGCCCCGTCCTCATCATCGCCGCCGAGCGGTCATCGATGCGGTGGACGGGCTTGATCGACTGGAGGAGCGGTCATGACGAGCTGGATCGATCGCATCGCCGGCGGTGAACTGGGGTTCCACCCCGGAGCGACCTGGTGGCTCCTGCTGCTGCCCCTCGCCCTCCTCGCGTGGTTGCCGACCCTGCGCCGCCGTCGGGCGACCATTCTTCATTCGCGCACCGCGGTGCTGGCTTCGGTGGGCGGATCATGGGTGGCTCGTTTCCGCTGGGTTCCCGCTGCGCTGCGGATGACCGCGATCGCCCTGCTCATCGTCTGCATCGCTCGGCCCATCAAGGCCAACGAACGAAGCCGGGTCTTCGTCGAGGGCGTGGCCATCCAGTCGGTCATCGACCGCTCCGGCTCGATGGCGGCCCTCGATTTCAAACTCGAAGGAGGCCAGGTCGATCGACTCACCGCGGTCAAGAAGGTCCTCACCGAATTCATCGCCGGTGACGAGGAGCTTCCCGGGCGGCCCGACGACCTCGTGGGCCTGATCACCTTCGCCCGTAACGCCGATACCGCCAGTCCCCTCACACTCGACCACGCGCACGTGGTCGACGCCATCGACGGCGTCCGCATCGCGACCCAGCGAAGCGAGGACGGCACCGCGATCGGCGACGCCATTGCCCTCGCGGTGGAACGACTGCGGGAGCTCGATGATCGAGCCGACGCCGACGGCCGCCGGGTCAAGAGCCGGGTGATCGTCCTCCTCACCGACGGAGAGAACAACGCCGGCGACATCGATCCCGACACCGCGGCCGAGATCGCCCAGGCGTTCGGAGTCAAGGTCTATGCCATCGGCGTGGGTTCCGACGGCGTGGCCGCGATTCCCGCCATGGACATGTTCGGGCAGCGAAGAATGACCAAGATCCGAGTCTCGATCGACGAAGAGACCCTGACCCGGGTCGCCGAAGCCACCGGTGGTCGCTACTTCCGCGCCACGGACACCGATTCCCTTCGCGACATCTACGCGGCGATCGACGAATTGGAAAAGACCACCACCGAGCAGCGGCGATACCGGCTGTACCGTGATCTCGCGGTGGCTCCGCTCGATCTCGGACGGCTGGAGATTCCACCGATCCTCGCGGTGGTGGTGATTCTGCTCGGACTCGAACTCCTGCTGGTCAACACCCGCTTCCGGACCCTTCCTTGAATTCCGTCTTCGAACATCCCGAGGCCTTCAGCTGGATCTGGCTCGTCGCCGGCGTCGGCCTGCTCGCCACGTGGTCGATCTTCGCTCGACGACGGGCCCTGAAACGATTCGCAGACCATCCGATGCTGGTCCGGCTGGCGCCGCATCTCAGCGGTTTCCGGCCGGTGGTTCGGGCCGTTCTCTCGACCCTCGCCCTGCTGCTCGTGGTCTTCGCCCTCGCCGATCCTCGCTGGGGTGTCCGGTACGTCGAGACCGACCGGCGAGGCATGGACATCTTCTTCGTGGTGGATGTCAGCCGCAGCATGCTCGCCGCTGATGCCTCACCCTCCCGACTCGACCGCTCCCGATTCTTCATCGAGGATGCGGTGGATGCGATGGCGGGCGATCGAGTCGGCCTCGTCGACTTCGCGGGAGACGCGACGGTCCGCAGTCCACTCACGCTGAACTACGACGCCTTCAAGACCACGGTCGCCGAACTGTCTCCTCGAAGCACCACCCGAGGCGGGTCGATGCTGGGAGATGCGATCCGAGTGGCTGCGGATGCATTCCCCGACGACGACCCCGTGGGCAAGGCCATCGTGGTGCTTTCCGACGGCGAGGACATGGGGAGCTTCCCGGTGGACGCCGCGGCCACGGCCTGGAAGAAGCACGGTGCGCGGGTGTACACCGTGGGGATCGGCGATGACGGCGACGGAGCGCGGATCCCGATCGTGGTCGACGGACAGCCGACCTGGGTTCGATACGAAGGCCAGGAGATCTGGAGCCGCATGGACCCCCTGCTCCTCACCGAGGTGGCGACCGCGGGCGGCGGCGCGTTCGTGCCCGCGGGCACGAGCCTCGTCGACCTGGGGGAGTTCTTCGACGAGTGGATCGGGGCGATCGATCGCCGGGATCAAGCCTCTTCGGTGACCCAGCAGAAGACTCCACGCTTCCGCTGGTTCGCGGTGGCGGCACTCGTCCTACTCGTACTCGACACCTTGATCGCCGAACGGCGACGAACCCCGGCCGGGCCCATCCTCTCGGATGCCGAACGGAGGATCACTGAATGAGATCATCGACTCGATCCCGTCATTCGACCCGTCGATCGCCGGCCCGCGGCCTCGTGATCATGGGCTTGTTGATCGCCGCCGGCTCGGCGTTGGCCGCGACCGCCCCTCCCGTACCGTCGGCGATCACCCGGAACGTGCCGACCCGCCCGCCATCAAGGGCGGAAATCGCGTCATTGGTTGAAGCGGCGGAGGATGCCATGGCTCGAGAAGCCTGGCTGGAAGCCACCAACGCCTGGCGTGCGGTGGAGGACGCCGATCCACGACAGGCCGCCGCCGCGTACAACCGGGGGGTGGCGGCTTTCCGGGCCGGCGAGCTTGGAACATCCGCCGAGGCGTTCCGACACGCCGCGACCCTGGGTGATGCCGACCTGGCGGCGCGGGCGATGTACAACGAAGGAACGGCACGCTACGCCGAAGCCCTGCGAACGCTGCAGGACCCTTCGCCCCCAGCTCCAACCGACGAACCGACGGAACCGACGGATCCGATGCAGGACGCCATCGATCGAGTCAGCACCTCCCTCGATCATTTTCGGGATGCGATCGACGCCGACCCCGAGAACCTGGATGCGAGGGCGAACGCGGAACTCGCCCACCGACTTCTCCGGCAGCTGGAAGCCGTGCAGCAACAACAGGACGGAGAGCAATCCGAGGACGGCGAGCAGTCTCAAGACGGAGAACAGTCTCAAGACAGTGAACAGTCTCAAGACAGTGAACAGTCTCAAGACAGCGAACAGTCTCAAGACAGCGAGCAGTCTCAAGACAGCGAACAGTCTCAAGACAGTGAACAGTCTCAAGACAGTGAACAGTCTCAAGACAGTGAAGAGCCCGAGGATTG
>NYWY01000050.1 GCA_002685335.1 Planctomycetaceae bacterium | reverse complement strand
TCGGACGAAGTCGTCGAAGCGATCTCGACGGTCGACGAGGGAATAGAAATCGCAGTAATGGCACTTGTGGCGACAGAACGGCACATGGGCGTAGATCGCATCCGGCGCCGCCCCTTCAAGCAACATCGCCGCATCATCACCCGAGGAGGCGACGGCGTTCTGCAGGACGCGGAGAGGGAGTTCATCAGGAGGCACGTGACGAGTCTACGCCGTCACGCGAGTCACTCAGGCGGCATCGCCGCCGGACTCCGACGCCTGGACGCCGAGATTCCGCGGAATCGCCGGGTCCCGCATCGCGGGAATCCGGATGTTGGTGCCACAGGAGCGGCATCGAACCAGCTTGCCACGGGCATGATCCGGTACGGCCAGCACTCGCTGACAGCCGAGATTCGGACACATGATTCGAATGACCTGCGGTTCACTCACCCATCACCTCCTCCGGACGCCTCGCCGACGCCGACTCCGGGCAGATCGACCTTTCCTGAAGCAGGCTGAAGCAGGAACCCGCAATCCGGACCATCTCGAAGGCCCCCGAAGGTTTCCGGGCGTCGTAGACTGCCACATCGCAGGAGAATTCATGCCCAACTCTTCCAATCAACACGCGTCCGATCCAGGCTCCTACCCTCAGGGAGGTGGCCATACCGCCGTGGTCGGCCTCCAGTGGGGCGACGAGGGCAAAGGCAAGCTGGTCGACATCCTGGCCCCGGACCACGACTGCATCGTCCGATACAACGGCGGTGCCAACGCGGGACACACCGTCGTGGTCGGCGACGAGCGATACGCCCTCCACCTCGTGCCATCGGGAATCCTCTTCCCCGGCTGCACCTGCATCATCGGTAACGGCGTGGTGGTCGACCCGGCCAAACTGCTCGAGGAGATCGACGGCCTCCGAGGCCGCGGTATCGAGGTCGATTCCAATCTCCGTCTGTCGAGTCGAGCCCACGTGGTGATGCCCTATCACAAGGCCCTCGACGGAGCCCTCGAGGAATTCATGGCCGGAAATCGACGCGATGCGATCGGCACCACGCGTCGAGGCATCGGCCCCGCGTATGCGGACAAGGTCTTCCGCTCCACCGCGATCCGGGTCGGTGATCTCGCCCACGAGGACCGCCTCCGAACCAAGCTCGAACTGGCCTGTGGACTCCGCGAAGCCCAGCTTCGATCCCTGGGGGTGCAGGACCCCGAATCAGTGGACGTCTCGCGACTGCTCGACGAAGCCCTCGCCCAGGGCGAACGCCTCGCTCCGCACGTCACCGACACCACCTGGTACCTGCACGACGCCCTGTCCGACGGGCGAAGTCTTCTCTTCGAGGGTGCCAACGCGTGCTTGCTCGACGTCGACCATGGCACCTATCCGTTCGTCACCAGTTCCAACTGCTCGACCCTCGGGATTCCCGCGGGAACCGGCGTGCCACTCGGACGGATCGATCGGGTGCTGGGCATCATGAAGGCGTATTCGACCCGAGTTGGCGGCGGCCCGTTCCCGACCGAACTCGATGACGTGATCGGCGATCAGATCCGGGAGCGAGGCCGCGAATTCGGGACCACCACCGGACGACCTCGCCGCTGCGGCTGGTTGGATCTGGTCGCGGTTCGTTACACCGCGATGGTCTGTGGCGTGACCGGCATCGCCTGCACCCTGTTCGACGTGCTCGGCGGGCTCGATGAAGTCAAGGTCTGCGTCGGCTATCGACGCCCGGACGGATCGATCACCGATCGCTTCCCGCCGGATGCACTCGATCTCGCGGAGATCGAACCGGTGTACGAGACGATGCCCGGCTGGCCGGATCCGGTGACGCCACCCGAAGGTCGGGAGGACCTTCCCGACGCCGCTCGTCGTTATCTCGATCGAATCGAATCATTCGTCGGAGTCCCGATCGAGATCGTGAGCATCGGGCCGGAGCGTCGCGAAGTGCTGGTGGCCGGATGAGGTCATCCCCAAGGATTTCCGCGTGAATGAAGACCCAGTCACTCCGGCCTCCGAAGAGGCGATGGTGAAGGCGGAACGTCCCGAGCCGGGACTTCTTCCCCGTCACCTCGCGATCATCATGGACGGCAACGGGCGATGGGCCGGACGTCAGGGGCTGCCCCGGCTGGCCGGCCATCAGGCCGGCGCCCGCACCGTGGACCTCGTCACCACGGAGTGCGCCAGGCTCGGCCTCGAGGCCCTCACGCTCTACTCGTTCAGCAGCGAGAACTGGAAACGCCCGGCGGACGAGGTCGACGCCCTCATGACGCTCTGCCAGGCCCATCTGGTGGACCAACGGGCTCGAATGATCGAGAACGGAATTCGATTCCGCCGGATCGGTCGTCGCGAGGGACTTCCCACCTCGGTCCTGGATGCCTCGGATGCCTGTGAAGAGGCGACCAGGCACTGTCCCGGGCTCACCCTCTGTCTCGCCCTGAACTACGGTGGCCGAGCGGAATTGACCGATGCGGCCAGAACCCTCGCGGCCGAAGTGGCCGCGGGCCGGCTCGATCCGGAATCGATCGACGAGGCGGCCTTGGAGGCCCGGCTCGACACCCACGGCCTGCCGGACCCCGATCTGCTCGTCAGAACGGCGGGCGAGATGAGAATCTCGAATTTCCTGCTCTGGCAGATCAGTTACGCGGAGCTCGTGGTCACCGACGTGACCTGGCCGGATTTCGGCACCGCGGAGCTTCACGCGGCATTCGAGGTCTTCGCCGGACGAGCCCGAAGATTCGGGGCGATCGCTCCGACCGCCGACGGGTAGGACCGAAAACTCCCGAAGGAAACCATTGAAAGACCGGGATCCCTCCCCCCGGGCTACACGAATGACGAAGAAGTCGGTGTGGCTGGTTCGCATCCCGAGGGTGGCATACACTCAGGAATCGGCGACACGACTCGTGACCGCCGATTCCGGCCCCATATTCCCGGGACCGATGCCCGTTCCTCCACCGACGAACCGCACTCTTGATGATCCTCCAGATGTCGACCCGAACCCACACCCCCGGCCACCTCCGTCTCCTCGCCTTCGTGGCGACCCTGACGGTCATGGTGTTCTCCGCGGGCGCCCGAGCCCAGTTCTGCCCCCCGCCGCCCGAGAACCCGCAGTTCTGGGTCGAATGCGGGCAGTGCCGTGGCGACCTCAATGCCGACGGACTCCTCGACGAGTTCGACCTGATGACCTTCGAGATCTACAAGGTCCAGTTCCCCCAGAACCTGTGCGCCGACTTCAACGACGACGGGGTGGTCGACACGGAAGATCTCCAAATCCTCAACTGCGTGGTGAACGAGTCCGACGGCGCCTGCCGGGAAGCCTGTGGCGACCCGGCGAATCGAGACTGTTTCACCCCCGCGGTCCCCGGCGGCCCCATGCCCGGCGGTTGCAGCGACGCGACCTGCTGCAGCGCGGTCTGCAATGCCGATCCGCTCTGCTGCGGCATCCTCTGGGATGCCAACTGCGTGAACATCGCGGAGAACATCTGCGTCGCCAACGCGCCCGACAATCAACCGGATGCCGGCAACTGCCTGTGCGATCACGAGTGGGAGATCACCAACCTCGACTGCCTCTTCGAACACGGCTACCCGGGATGTTCGGATGCCCGTTGCCGGGAATTGGTCTGCGCCTCGGACCCCGCGTGTTGCGTGACGGTCTGGGACACCACCTGCGTCGAACTGGTCAAGCAACACTGCCAGACCCCCTGCAGCAACCTCGTTCTCCAGGAGGAAGTCTGCAAGATCGACCCGAACTGCTGCGAGCCGAGTGTTCTGCTCGACGGCACGCTGGTGGGTGACTGGGATGCGGCCTGCGCCACGATCGCCCTGGGTGTGATCCGTGATCAGCCCGGCCTCAACATCCAGGTCTTCCCGTCGAATGCCCTTCTCTGCGCTCCGGTCGACCCCACCCCGAAGCAGCCCGATCCGCTTCAGGCGCAGCTCGATCGTCTCCAGCTCTTCCTCTGCCTGCTCAACCCGGCCTACTGCGCTCCCGCCGGCAATCAGAACTTCGACCAGGACATCCAGGAATGCCTGGCGACCCTCTCGATCAACTACCCAGGCTGTCGGGATCTCTTCCAGCAAGGCGAGTGGGATGCGGCGTGCGTCCAGATCGCCGACCAGCTCTGTCGCTGGCCGGAACCGCTCACCCGCGGCCTCGGCAACTGCCTGACGGTCCGTGATCTCGGCGGCTGCTCCGACGGCTACTGCTCCCAGCTGGTGTGTGAGCTCGACCCCACGTGCTGCAACACCGCCTGGGATCAGAAGTGCGTCGATCTCGCGGCCCTGCAGTGCGTCCTGGTCCCCGCGGACGTCACCGGGCAACCCGACGTGACGATGGTCGGATCCACCAGCGTGGAAGCTCAGGACGGCCTCTACCGGTGCGGTTCACCCGCGACCGGCAACTGCTGCTACCAGAGTTTCACCCCGTACTGCGAGGATGCCGCCTGCTGCCAGATCGTCTGTGGGTACGACGCCTACTGCTGCGACGTTCGATGGGACGAATACTGTGCCCAGCTCGCGACCGCGGGTTGCGAGATCCAGGCCCCCGACTGCACCTGCGGCCCCAAGCTCATCGAGTTCGGACCCTTGAACCGGTCCTGCTTCGAGGCACGCGAGCTCGGCTCGCAGTACCTCACCGGCTGCCAGGACGCGGAATGCTGCAACGCGGTCTGCTACATCGATTCCTATTGCTGTGAAGCGATCTGGGACGAACTCTGCGCCGAAGGCGCCCTGGAGGTCTGTTCACCCTTCGACGATCTCTTCCCCGGATGCGGCGACATTCTCGCCGGCTCCTGCAACGTGCCCGGCAAGACCCCCTATTGCGACGACATCGCCTGCTGCCAGAACGTCTGCATCATCGACGTCACCTGTTGCACGACCGCGTGGGACGAATCGTGCGTGGAGCTCGCTCAGAGCGAGTGCAACCAGTGCGGCGACATCCTTGCGGGCAGTTGTCTCGCGGGCGGATCGACCCCCGCCTGCTCGGACGAGGACTGCTGCGAGGCCGTGTGCGAGATCGACTCGTTCTGCTGCACCGATCGTTGGGACTCCGCCTGCGCAAGCCTCGCCCAGGGTCGCACCGAGTGCAAGCTCACCGAGGTCTGCGGGCTGCCCACCGCTCGAAACTGCTACATCCAGGCGCCCCTTCCCGGCTGCTCCGATGCGACCTGCTGCACCTCGATCTGCGTCGACTTCGACGCGTACTGCTGCGAAGTCCGTTGGGACGCGGTCTGTGCACAACAGGCGATCAACGCGTGTGACCCGCCGGCCGCCGGTGGATCCCGCGACTCCTGCCTCACGCGACACGGCTCGCCCGGCTGCAACGACGCCGTCTGCTCCGCCCAGGTCTGTGCCACCGAAGGCTTCGAGTACTGCTGCACCAACCGCTGGGATGCCGGCTGCGTCAAGGCGGCCAAGGCGGTCTGCGGCGGCCTGTACGAATGCCCCGGCATCGGCAGTTGCTTCACGCCCCATCCGACCCCGATGTGTGACGATCCGTCGTGCTGCAACGTGGTCTGCACCTTCGACCCTCGCTGCTGCGACACCGAATGGGACAATCTCTGCGGCACGATCGCCCTGGACAACTGCAGTCGGTTGTTCAACAGCGACATCGAAGACCTGAACTGCCCCTGCGAAGGCAGCTGCTTCGAAGCCCGGGACTCGAGCGAACCCCGCCCCGGCTGTGAGGACGAGAGTTGCTGCGTCGCGGTCTGCCGCATCGACGAAGCCTGCTGCACCATCGACTGGGACCAGAACTGCGCCACCACCGCCCGCTTCTATTGCGGAAGTGACCTGCAGTGCGGAGCGTCGGTGGCGGGATCCTGCACTGAATCCCATGACACGCCCTTCTGCGACGACACGCCGTGCTGCGAGGCCGTCTGCACCATCGACCCGATCTGCTGCACCACCCGCTGGGACTCGTTCTGCGTGTCCTTCGCGGAAGAACGCTGTCGTCGAGGATGCGGTCTGGAATCCGCGGGACCGTGCTTCTATCCCCACCTGAACCCGGGCTGCTCGGACGCCGAATGCTGCGACGCGGTCTGCGAGATCGATCCGATCTGCTGTTCCGCGGCATGGGACGCGACCTGTGCGAACGAAGCCCTCCAGTCGTGCGAAGTCCCGGAGTGCGGTGACTTCCCGGCCGGAAAATGCTGCGAGGTGAACTTCTCCCCCTCCTGCAACGACAAGCGGTGCTGCGAATCGGTCTGCGACACCGATCCGATCTGCTGCGACTCGACCTGGGACCTTGAATGCGTCCGCCTCGCTCGCCAGGACACCCGCTGCAACTGCGGTGCGAACTGGGATTGCGGCGATCCTTGTGCCGGCGGCTGCTGCGTGCCGAACTTCACGCCGAAGTGCGACGACGAAACCTGTTGCGATGCCGTGTGCGCCCAGGATTCATTCTGCTGCGACGCGGAGTGGGACCTGGTCTGTGCGGGCATGGCACTGGCGAACGACGAGTGCACCGATCCCGACGGGGCCTGCCCCGCACCGCAGTGCGGTGATCCCAACGCCGGTGACTGCTGCTTCGCCAACGGCACGCCGAATTGCAGCGACGAGACATGCTGCGAGACGGTCATCGCGATCGACGCGGCGTGCGAGTCCGGCTGGGACACGATCTGTGCCAGCCTCGCCCAGGAAAACTGCGAGGACCTCTGCATCAACGACCTGGCCTGCGGCGACTCGGATACCGGTCCGTGCGACGAGCCCCACCCCGGTCCCTTCTGCGACACCGAGGACGTCTGCGAATGCGTCTGCGTCTTCGAACCCTTCTGCTGCATCGGGGACTGGGACGAGACCTGCGTGTTCATCGCCACCCAGATCTGCGACTGATCGGGACGCACGGGCCCCGATGAGGCGTTTCGGTCCAGAGTCCGGCAGGCGACGCCACCGGGGGATGGACTGGTTCGCCCCGAGTCACCGGGACCCCGGTGCGAAAGCCATCCGAGCGTCGGAAGCCCTCGCTCGCGCTCCGGAGTGATCTCCAGCGACCGGTTGGCCGTGATTTTTCAGCGGTGACTGGAGCCCCCCCCGAACTCCCAGCCAAAACTCCCGGGCGGACTTCCGGGCGAACTTCCATGAGCACTGCCGGGTGGGGTCAGGGATCCCGCCGGACGACCAGTACGGTGAGGTCGTCCTCGAACTGGGTTCGCCCGCACCAGTCCACGAGTTCGGTGTGAATGGCCTTGGGGTCGACCCCGACCCGCTCGACCGTTTCCATCACCCGCTCCAGGCCGTATCGGTCGTTGGGGTCGTCCGGACCGGGTTCTTCGATGAGTCCATCGCTGAAGATCAGCAACGCATCGCCCGGCTCCAGGCGAAGCTCGGTCCGTTCACACGGCATCGGCTCGATGCCGATGGGTGGACGGCGTCCCGCCTCGGGATATTCGATGGAACCATCCGCTCGTTGCACCAAGGCCAGACCGTGCCCGGCATCGACGTAGTGAACCGTGCCATCACGTTCGATCCGACCGCACCAGAGGGTGACGAAGCACATCTCCGGGGTGTTTCGAACCGCCCAGGCGTCGAGGCGTTCCACCAGTTCCTTGGGGGGCAGGCCTTCCTCCACCAACGCATCGGCACAGGCCTGAGCCCCGGCCATGACCAGGCCGGCCCGGGTTCCCTTGCCGGTCACGTCGCCCAGCATCACGTGCAGATTGCCGTGAACCGGTCGGACATCGACGAGATCACCCGCGATCTCCAGCCCCGGAATCGCAAGCGAGGTCCAGGTCAACTGCTCGAAACGCCCGTCGGCTTCGGGCAGGAGAAGTTCCTGCACCGCCCGGGCGGCGTTCATTTCGGCCGCGAACCTCGCCCGTTCGGTCTCAGCCCGACGTCCCCGCTGCATTCGAAGGGCCACTTCGCAGAGATCGGAGATCGCGTCGAACCAGGCGACCAGTTCATCGCCATCGGTCTCGCAGGTGACCCGATCCCCGTAGAGCGCGAGTTGCACGCCCTCTTCGTCATTCGCGACCTGCCGACAGAACGCCTCGCCGGCTCCCGACATCACCAGGCTCTGACCGCCCGCGATGTCCGGGTGGGCTTCCATCCGGACGGTTCCTTCCCGGTCGATCGCGGCCGAGACCAGGGTTCGACTGAAGCCGCGTGGTTGCCGTTCCTCGTCCCGGCGCCGAGCCCGGATCGACATCGCCCTGGTCTCGTCACCTTCGATGCGAAGGAGCATCGCGCGTTCCAGATCGCTGGCCGCCAGCAACGAGTCGAGCATCGCCGCGAAGAGTTCCTCCTCACCGGTCCAGCCCGCGGTTCGTCTCAGCGCATCCATCAGGCCCTCGAATCGAGCCTGGAGCATCGGATCCGCGACCGCATCTTCGATCGTCCCGTCCTGACCGGATTCGTTCAGCAGAACGCCGGTGGTCCCCTGATTCTCATCGAGGACCAGAAGACTCCAGGGGTTGATCTCCAACAGATCTCCCGGGCCGATGGTCGCCATTTCTCCGGTATCGAGCCGACGCCCGTTGACCTTCGTACCCCGGGTGGAGTGAAGATCCTCGACGTACCACTCGCCCATGTCGCCGGGCATCAATTTGGCGTGACGCCGCGACACCCCGGGGTCCAGCAGCAGAAGATCCGCGTCCCGGCTGCGACCGATCACCGCCGCCTTGCTGAATTCGCGGACCTGCTCCTCGAGATCGGTGGTCTCGGCGTTCCGGAGTCTGATTCTAAGAGTGTCGTTCACGAGTGAATGGTATCAGGGGACCAGTGAAAGCCCGGTCTCGACCGACCAGGAACCCAGATTCGCCAGCGGCCAGGCGAGCATCGGCGAAATCGAATCGGTACCGCCCGGAGTCGCGAGGGCCTGCATGGACTCGGCCGCGAGGAGTGGCTCCAGGCCGTCTCGAACCGCCGCATCCTCGAGCATCTCGATCGCCCAGGGGGTGAAAGGTGTGGGAAAACTCGCCTTGGGGCGAGTGAGAATCCCCTCCGGCAATCGTCCGGCGAAGGCACGCCTGAGTGTGATTTTGGTCGCTGCAGGCCGGTCAGGGTCGGACGAGACCGAAAACAGATCGTCGGTCGCGATCCGAGCGACCGTCTCCGCCACCCGGCGATCCGCGAATGGCGGCCGGGCCTCGATCGAGGCGAGCATTCCCGCGTGATTGAGTCGCCCCAGAAGGCCGGTCAGATTCACCTGCTGCAACCAGTGGAGGTACGAGCGAGGATCAGCCGCCGAACCACCGGACTCGATCGCGTCGGCGGTCTCCCGGAGAAGTCCACGATGACCACCAATCGCCTCCACCCAGGGCTCGGAAAGAACGTCCCCCTGCCTCGCAGGGGAGATCCAGGACACGATCTCCAGAAGCGCGGCGGCCGCGACTTCCGCGGAGGGGCCGGTGGCCGCGATGCCCGAAACCACTCGCAGAACCGGTTCGTAGCCGCCCAGCAGTTCATCGGCCCCCTCGCCGCTGATCGCGACTTTCACCCCGGCGTCCCGAACCGCTTCGGCGAGCGCGTTGATCGCGATCTCGTTGGGCGTCCCCAGGGGTACTCCGAGGGTTCGAATCATCCGTCGCCAGCGCGCGAGGGGCGGCTCCGTCGTCTCGTTCACACTGACTTCCGCCGTTTCGAGCCCCAGCACCTCCGCCATCACCCGAGCCGCCGCTCGATCCGGATCGTCGATCCCGTCGCCACCGGTCGCCGTGAAGGTACGCCAGTCCGATCTCCGATCGACCGCGAGCCTCGTCAGGACCGCACTGTCTATCCCGCCTGAAAGCAACGAGCAGACCTCGACGTCGCTCTGAAGATGGGCTTCGAGCGAATTCTCGATCACCCCCCGGATCGCCTCATCCGCATCGGCTCCGGTCAATTCACCCGTCGCTCGGGGCGGTGTCCACCAGGCCCGGATGTCGATGCGAGGTCGCGGTTGGTCAAGATCGATTCGAGCCAGATGTCCCGGCCGGATCGTACGAACCCCCTCGACCAGCGTGCGATCCCCCGTGGTGATCCGAATGGTTGCGAGGTAGGTCGCGACCGTGTCGGAATCAACCCGAGCCGCCCCCCCGAGATGAGCCAGAATCGGTCCGAGCTCGCTGGAAAAAACGAATCGGGACGAAGGATCGACGGTATGAAGCAGCGGCACCACGCCCATCGGATCCCGGGCGAGACACAGTCGTCGAGTCGCCGGCCGGTACCAGGCCACCGCGAACATGCCGCGAAAGCGATCAAGCGCCGCCTCGCCCCAGCGAGCCAGGGCCACCGCGGCGGTTTCCGCGTCACACGTCGTCCGAAAGACCTCGCCTTCCGCCTCCAGCTCCCGACGCAGACCCTGGTGTTCGAGCAGTTCGCCGTTGAAGACCACGATGCACGGATCCGCGGTCCCGGCTCCGATCACGAACGGCTCGTGCCCCCCGGCGGGATCCATGATCGCCAGACGCCGATGTCCGATCCAGACGTTGCGGTCCGCCCACGCCCCCGAATCGTCCGGGCCTCGATGAGCCAGGAGATCTCGAAGAGCCTGGAAGGTCGACTCATCCCGCGGAAGTCCGTCGTCGCCGGAGGAGAGAATGCCGAAGAGACCACACATGCGATACGGATCCGTTCACTTGGTTCCGGCGGGTCCGCCGTGTTCGAAATACTTCTGGGTGAGTGCCGCCTCGAGGTCGACTTCGCAGATGTTGGCCAACGTGGTGAGCCAGGCGAGGACATCGGCGAATTCCTCGCGAAGATTCACGTCGTCTCCATCTCCTCGTTCGCGATGGCCGAGGGCCTGGGCGAGTTCACCGACTTCCTCGGTGAACCAGAGAAACGTGCCCGGAACCCCCCGGGCGGCATCGGTCTCGTAGTAGCGATCTCGGATGTGCTGCTGGAACTGGGCGAGTCTCATGAAGTGCTCCGGGGCGGGTCGGTACGGGGATCTCCGAGCGGGCTGAGGGGCTTTCCAATGCCGCTTCGAACTGTGGATGAACCGGCGGTTTCAGGCGCTCCAGCACCGCAACGCGTAGTCTCTCCGAGTCCCAGTCCTCCTGCAGCGACCCGGAAATCCCCGACCGGTCATCCACCAGACTCATGAGCGATTCCTCCTCATACTCCGACGAGACCCCCCCGTTGCCCTTCGCAGCCTTCGATCCGATTGATTCCGAAGAGACCGAGGCGGGCCACCGCGATGAGAACGACGATGCGGTCGAGCCTCCAGTGAAGGCGGCCTCGGAGTCGAAAGGCTCTCTGGATCGGATCGTCACCCGCCTCGATGACAATCGCCCTCCCAAGTGGGCGATGAACTGGCGGCCGACGGGCGAAGAAGCCGAAGCTGCAGAGGCGTCGGGAGATCATCACCCCGCACGGATCGCAGCCACGGAGGCCCCCATGCCCCATGAATCTCCCGAAGAGCCGGACACGCCGAATTCTCTGGTCGGCTCGACGTCGCAGACCGAAACCACGGGCGACGCGGAACCGGTGAACACCACCAGTCGGACCTGGGTTCCGACTTCGCCTGCCGGCGGACGCCCCGAGGGAAGTCCTCATCCAACGGCGCCTCGAGCCGACGCCACCGGTCGAGTGGTCACCGACGGGCCGACGTCCCGGCCTCCCTCGGGCGACCGAGCCGGTCGCTCCGGCCGGGGGGGCTGGATGGTCGCAACCGCCGTTCTCGTGGCCTGGCTGGTCACTGATTTCTGGCCCGAAAATGGTAGCGGCGAGACGCCGACCGAGTCTTCTCCCGAGTCCGGTCCGGCGGCGGTCCTGGCCCGTCCGGCACCCGTCGTCCCCATGGATCCCGGCCCGGAACTCGCCCTGCTTCGAGAAGAGGTTTCGATCCTGCAGAACGAGCGGGCCGCGATGAACGCCGAACTGGACGCGGCGGGAATTCTCGTGGTCGATCACCAGCGACTCACCACCGAGAACACCCGTTCGATCCGCCGCTGGAGAACCGCGATCGAACAGCTGGAATTTCTTGACGAGGCCCTCGAATCCGCGACCCTCGAACGGGCCCGCATGGCCGCGGAACTCGCCCTCGTTCAACGCATGCTCGACGAGGCGAGGGGCAACGAATAGACTCCGCGATCGCTCCGGGGGGATGACCGCCCTCCCGGTCGCGAACGGATCGGTCCATGTAGCTCAATTGGATAGAGCACTGCCCTCCGAAGGCAGGGGTTGGAGGTTCGAGTCCTCCCATGGACGCTTCAAGCAGCGGCCGTTCCGAAGCGGACGGCCGCTGTTTCTCCGCGATGGGTGACGACCCGGACGCGGTGACTCGACGTCGATGAACGACTTCATCCCCGGACCCCGGGCCGGATTCAGTCCGACCAATCCGACAGCATCAGTCCCGCGTCACCGCCGTCGACCAGGCCATCCCGGTTGAGGTCCGCCGGGCCGCCGGCATCACCGAAGGCGGCGAGGAGGAGACCGAAGTCGGCTCCGTTCACGACCCCGTCACCGTTGAGGTCGGCGGCGAGACCGACCGTGAAGCGATGGATCTCGGTGGTCCAGCCATCGGCATCCTGGAGTTCGCCCACCATCCAGAAGGTGCGGTCGTCCACGGGATCCACGGTGCAGTCGAAGTAGTCCCCCCATCGACTCAGGCCGTCGGGCCCGCCACCGCCGGTCGGACTGGTCACGCTCGCTCCCACCCGGACCGACGTGCTCATGGTGCCCGGAGGATCCGTGGCCCGACGGCCGGCCACTTCGATCACCGGATCGAGGCCGGGCCCCGAACGACCGAATCCGATGGCCGCATCTCCGAGACCGTTGACCGCAAGGGCGGGAAAGAACGAATGCTCGTCATTCTCGAAGGTGAAGGCGCCCGCCTGGTCGAGCAACGGCGGATCCGTTCCACAATCGATCGCGTACCACACCGCCGATGCCACCGTGCTGCCGGGGCGGCGCCCATGATTGCCCAACCAGAGCACCTCGTCGCGAATGGTCGCGTTGATGATCCGCGGATCGACGATCCAGAGTCCGTCGCCGACCGGAGTGGGGGCGGCATTGTCGAAGTCCACGTTGGGAACATCGACCAGCGCAGTCGAGAGGACCGCATCTCCGAGCGGGTCTTCGATCCGACCGATCTCCAGCTGGTCGCCTCCCGCCTGGCGAACGATGCGAGTCGACTGGCCGGCGGCAGGCGCCTGGGCGACCTGCCAGGAAGCGCCACCCGCGATCAGATCGGACCATTCGGCGGTTTCGCCCGAGAGCGGCCCCGACTTGTCGATGACTCGAACCAACCCTCCAAGGAATCCCGGTCCGGGTCCGTTCCCGAGTTCGAACAGGTTGGACGTGATGTACCAGGCGTTCTCGTCGTACCCGAAACCCGGATAGTCGACCCAGTACTCGCTTCCCTCGGATTCGATCAAAGCCCAGGTTCGGTACTTGAACCAGATCCCGTCGGGATCGTCGTCATCACTCACGGCGAAGGTCATCCAGGCTTCACCGGCGCCGGAGTAGTACTCAAGAGCGAGAACGACGTATCGCTCGGCGTGCGTGTCATAGAAGCACTTGGGATCGAAGGTGAAACCGCCGGCCCCCACCTCTTCGAAGAATCCCGGATCACCCGTGTCGTCGAGAAACTGTTCGAACTGCGGCGTGCCCGACTTGTCGAACCACGCGATCTTCATGTTCACGGTTTCAAGAACGTGCTGGGGACCGACCGCGATCGAAGGATCCGGCGGACTCCACGGCGTCTGCCGAATCCCGGGAAACGCGTTCTCGGGGGTCGTCCGGGCGATCGGAACCGGATCTCCGACCGGCAGATCGTTCTCCGGCCGATCGAAATCGAGTTTCGGCTTCCGGTGAGGCGGCAGGAAACTCGCGGGCCGCACTCCGACTCCGTCGAATCTTCGCCGATCGATCCGGCGTCGAAAGGCGTTCGTGTCGATGGTGAAGACTTCGGTCGTTCCCCGTGCCACCGGTCCACCCAGTTGCCGCGGAAGCGGGTCCGGCAGGGTCGACGGATCGCGGCCGGATCGCGGCGGGTCCGCGCGGGGGGCGGCGGACAGGATCGAAGTCGACTCGGTACCGGCTTCCGCTTCGGTCCGGCACCCACTGGTGCCGAGAAGACAAGCGGCGAGGAACGCGATGACGATGAAATCAAGTTGGCGCATGGTGAGATGGTATCGGTCTCGGCTCCCGCCCAGGCTCCATTGGTCTCGATCGGCGTGAATCGGTTCAGCGGGCGTTGATCCACCTCGCGTGCCCTTCGGACCTCCGCCGTGAACCCCTCGACCACGAACCCGACTGTATGAGGGGTGATCGGGCCGGAACCACTGATGAGCTCCGCCTCGTCTCGATGCCGCTCATGCCATCGACGGCCGGGCCTGACCGGACGGCTCGATACCGAAACCGCAGAAGACCTGTGTCTCTCTTTGTCTCCCGCTTCGATTCCGGAGCGATGAGACACCATCTTTTCGAGAACCATCGTGATCTCGGACCTCGATATCGGCGGTATCGCGACGTGTTCCGGGACTCGGTCGTCCGATCACCGAGGCGGTACGAACGCCGGGATGAACACGGGTGAACCGGATTCCAGGTGATGAAACTCGAATCCGACGCCTCCCATCGCCCCCCGATCCAAACAGATGTTTGGGTGACACGTTCGTTTTCGCACGCGATATCGATAACACCGGACACGGTTCTCCATCATTTCAGACCTTTCGAAATTCTGGAACAAACGTCATCTTTATTCGTCACTCCTTCAGTCCGGGCGCGGTGAAACACCCGCGTGACTCTTCCCTCACAACGCAGGAGATGCAGAACCATGATCATCCTCACCCACGCTTCGATCGCCTTGGCCATCGCGAGCACCCCGATCCTTGCCGCCACTTCGGACGGCCCCGGGGTCAGACCCGCCGTGGCCCCGGAAATCCTTGATGCCGGAGGCATGGTGGACGAGGGCGTCCGCGAGTCAATCATCACCGACGAGACCTGGGGCCAGTACGACGTCGTCCCCAACCGGGTGTTCGTTCGATTCCGCCAGGCGATCGATGCCGGAGGTCGGATCGGGCTGCTCGAGGAGATGAACGCTTCGGTCTCGAGCTCGTACGAAAGGATGATGCCGGGGACCTACTGCCTCGACATCGAAGGCAAGGTCTCGGACTTCCTTGATCGATATCGATTCCGCGGTGACATCCTCGAGTACATCGAGCCGGTCTACGTGATGGAGTTCTTCGACACCACTCCGAACGACACGTACTGGAACAATCTCTACGGGATGTCCAGGATCAACGCGCCCGCCGCCTGGGACGATCATGTCGGCGAACAGGATTTCGCGATCGCGATCATCGACTCCGGAACGGACCCCACCCACTCGGATCTGGCGGACAACCTCTGGTCGAATCCCGGCGAGATCTCCGGCAACGGCATCGATGACGATGGCAACGGCCTCGTCGACGACACCTTCGGCTGGGACTTCTACGACAACGATGCGAATCCCGCGGACCAGAACGGACACGGCACGCACACCGCCGGCACCGTCGGTGCCCGCGGCAACAACAACCTCGGAGTGGTGGGCGTCAACTGGAAGTGCAGCCTGATGATCTTCCGAGTCGGAAACCAGTCACTGTCCACCCAGGCCATCCTCGACTCGCTTCAGGCCTCCTGCATCAACGGAGCGAAGGTCTCCAACAACAGCTACGGCGGAGGCGGATTCAGTTCGACCTTCTCCAACCTGATCCAGTCCGCCGGCAACAACTACGAGCACATCTTCTGTGCCGCGGCCGGCAATGGCGGAACCAGCAGCGCAAGCTACCCCGCCCTCTACACCCACTACAACATCATCTCGGTGGCGGCGACCGATTCCAACGATGTGCTCGCTTCCTTCAGCCAGTACGGCACCGGCGTCGACATCGCGGCCCCCGGCGTCAACGTCCTGAGCACCACGCCCAACAACGGCTATTCGAGCTTCAACGGCACCTCGATGGCCACGCCGCACGTGGCGGGTGGCGTCGCCCTCGTCTACAGCGTGCTGGGTGACGTGGACTACGAAGACGTCGTCGACATCATCTACGCAAGCGTCCGACCAGTGTCCGGTCTCTCCGGCCTGGTCGGAACCGGCGGCGTGCTGGATGTGGAAGCGGCACTCGAGCAGTCCTTCCTCGGCCCCCAGATCGCCCTGGCTGGAACGCTGCCGGATTACGTGCCCGCCGGCGAAGAACTGACCCTCGCGGTCACCATCGATCCTCGCGAAGACATCCTGGTCGACGGTTCGTCCACCCTGGAGATCGACTTCGGCAGCGGCTTATTCCAATCGCTTCCTCTGACCCAGGTCAGCTCGGACCGATTCGAAGCGACGCTTCCTCCCGCCGAGTGCGACTGGAGTCCCCGCTTCTACTTCACGATTCAAGGCGAGACCGCCGGGGTCATCAACCTTCCTTCCGGTGGTACGGGCGATCCACTCTTCGTGGCCGTCGGCGAGGAGGTCATCGTGATCGAAGACGATGCGAACTCGAACGCCGGGTGGACCATCGGACTGCCCTCCGACACCGCGACCACCGGCCTCTGGACCCGAGGCAATCCCAACGGGACGGATGCCCAGCCTGAGAACGCCGCCAGCGGATCCTCCTGCTTCTTCACCGGACAGGGGTCGGTCGGGGGAAGTCTCGGCGAGAACGACATCGACGGTGGCATCACCACCCTGATCTCGCCCTCGTTCGACGGAGCCGCGGTCAATGGTTCCGTCATCAGCTATCGCCGCTGGTACTCGAACGACACCGGGGCCGCCCCGGAGAGCGACACCATGGTGATCGACATCTCCAATGACGGTGGATCGACCTGGCAGACGGTCGAGAACGTCACCGAGAATGCGGGCGCCTGGGTGACCAAGACGTTCAACATCGGATCGCTGATCACCCCGTCTTCCAATATGCGGATTCGATTCATCGCGAGCGACCTCGGTGATGGCTCGGTGGTCGAAGCGGCGATCGACCTCCTCACGGTCGGTGGCGTGCTCTGCGAAGACACCGCTCCCTGTCCCGGAGACCTCACCGGCGACGGTTCGGTCGGTGGAGACGACCTGGGACTGCTGCTTGCGGTCTTTGGAACCTCGGATCCGGACGCCGACCTCGACGGCGACGGCAACGTCGGTGGCGGTGACCTCGGTCTGATCCTGTCCGCCTGGGGCGGCTGCCCCTGAGCGCCCGAATCCAGTTTCATCTTCGACGCCCTCGGCCCGTGCCGAGGGCGTCGTCTTTGATGGTCCACGCGTACGACGGCGACCGCGAACCGCCCACCGATCGAGAAGGTCCGCCGGAACATCCTCCGGGCCGCACGAACGGCGAGAAGGTTCCATCCTCTCCGACCACGTTTCAGTTGGCGGCCGCTTCACATGGAGCGTCCGCCGTTCCCTACGCCGACATCGATGGGTCACGGGGTCACGGGGTCACGGGGTCACGATCTCGAAATCCACCCGGGGCACCAACCCCCGGGGAGGATCGCCGAAGAAGGGAGCCAACTTCACACCATCGGCGGTCCGGCAGACGGTCAGCCTTCGTTCGGCCGAATCGCGTCGAGAAACGCTTCGGCATTGGCCAGGTGTGCCTCACGCTTCTCCGGGGCCATCTTTCGCGCGGCGGCGCACATCATGGCCCAACGGGGGTTGCGAGCGAGTTCGTCCGAGTGATTGATGATCCAACGCCAGTAGAGGCCGTCCCAGACGTCCGTCCAGTCGCCCTTCGGATGATTGCTCATCTTTCGAATGTAGGAAGACCCGGAGAAGTACGGCTTGGTGGTGATGAGTCCGCCATCCGCGTTCTGGCTCATCGCGTAGACGTTGGGGACCATGACCCAGTCGTAGCTGTCGACGAACATCTCCATGAACCAC
>NYWY01000049.1 GCA_002685335.1 Planctomycetaceae bacterium | reverse complement strand
GAGACACCAGACTCCCTTGACTCCGGCGACCACGAGCCGGTCGCGGTCGAGGGAGACCGTGACGAACTTGGAGACCGAGAGTTTCTGGAAGAAACCCGCTCCGGCGGGAATCGCGGTCCAGGTCCAGATCTCTCGTCCGTCGTACCGGTCGAAGGCCTTCACGAGGCTGTTCGCCGCGACGAAGATGAGATCCGTGACCTTGGTTTCTGATGAGGACATGTACCGACTCCACGAGGGTCCGTTCGAAAAGGGCCCGAATGACGGTACCGTAGCCGTGAACCCGGAGATCTTCGATGCGTACCGCCCGATTTCCCCTTTCTGGGGTCCTCTTCGTCCTGATCGTCGGGCTGTCGGCATGCCAGCCGATCCAACCCACCGACGCCCGGAGCCCCGTTCGAATCGAGGCGCCTCCCGAGTCGGCCATGCAACCCAGGACTTCCTCGGTCCGCTATCCCCGAGGAGCCGTCGCCGCGGATTCGTCGGTCGCGAGCCTCGCCGGGGTGGAGATGCTCCGAGCGGGAGGCAATGCGGTGGACGCCGCGATCGCCACCGCACTCACCCTCTCGGTCACCCGTCCGTATTCCTGCGGTCTCGGCGGGGGCGGCTTCATGCTCGTCTTCGACCCGACGACCGGCGATCGAATCGCCCTTGATTTCCGGGAGACCTGCCCCAGTGGCGTCGGCCCGGATTTCTACGTCGACCAGGAACCCACTCCAAGCGGATACGACCCGAGCCTTTACGGCGGCCGAGCTGTCGGCGTGCCGGGACAACTGCCGGGCATGGTCGCCGCTCGGGATCGCTGGGGCACGCTGCCCATGAGGACGCTGGTCGTCCCCGCGGTTCGAGCCGCGCGAAACGGATTCGCGGTGGATGCGGACTACCTTCGTGCGATGGAGCGGGTCCGAAGCGTCCGCACGCGACATCCTGATCTCCGCCCGTTGAGCAACTGGGTCTGGAAAAACCTGTGCGGCGAAGGCCGACTCGTGGCGGGCGACCTCGTCGTCCAGCCCGCCCTGGCGGACTTCCTCGAACGATTCGGCCGAGAGGGACTCGACGCCTGGAGCGGATCACAAGGCGTCTCCCCCGTGGTCGCCGGAGCGGATCGGGCCGCCGACGGGGTCCTCACCGCCGCCGACATCCGGGCGTATCGGGTGGCCTGGCGACGACCATTGGAATTCAAGGACGTCCACGACGGCGTGGACGCGATCCTGATGCCGCCCCCCAGTTCCGGAGGCATCGCGATCGCCCAGGTCCTCTCGATGATCGATCGACGAAGCTCGGACTTCGGGAACGGAAACGCCCGGCCGGGGGATGCGGACCATTCCGAACTTCTGGTCGGCGCGCTTCGTCACGCCTTCGCGGATCGGGCTCGCCACCTGGCCGACCCGGATCACGTCGACGTGCCGGTCGACGCCCTGCTCGATCCCGACGCCATCGACCGCGCCGCCGACACCCTCCACCCCGGCGTGATCGTGGAACACGATGCCTGCGGCGTCCTCCCGGTCGAGGGCCCGGGCATCGATGCCGACGACCAGGGCACGAGCCACTTCAGCGTGATCGACGAAACGGGGCTGACCGTGGCCTGCACCCAGACCATCAACGGTCTCTTCGGGTCGTTGGTGGCGGTTCCCACGATCGGCGTGGTGCTCAACAACGAGATGAACGATTTCACCACGATTCCCGGTGAATCGAACCTCTTCGGGCTCGCACAGTCAGATCGCAATCTTCCGTCGCCCGGCAAACGCCCCCTCTCCAGCATGTCGCCGACGATTCTGGTCCGTGACGGCCGAACGGTGCTCACCGCGGGCGCCAGTGGAGGTCCGCGGATCATCACCGGGACCCTGCAGGTGATCCTTCAGATTCTTCGAGGGGATCTGGATGCGACCGCCGCGGTTCACGCCCCCCGACTCCATCACCAGTGGAGCCCGGAAGTGGTTCGAATCGAGACCGGCCTGACTTCGGTCACACCGGCACTCGAGACCCTCGGGCATCGGACGAGCGAGACCGGCGGGGTGGGCGTGGTGCAGGTGATCCTGGTTCACGAGGACGGCTACGAACCCGCCAGCGATCCGCGAAAAGGTGGCGAGCCCGCCGGTTGGTGAAACCGTAAGGTCCGATGGACGGATGAACACCTGAGCCCCGCCCACTCTTGCTGGAGGATTCGCAATGCAGATGATCTTGAGCGTCCTGGCCGGGCTGCTTTTTCTCACGCCGATCTCCAGCCTCCATGCTCAGGAGAACCAATTCGACGCCTGGGTCGAAGCCTGGGACGTCCTGCGACCGGACTGGCGAGGAGAGGATTCCGACCGAAGTGAAGTCCTGAGCGACGACGACCTCGAGATTCTCGATTCATATTCGGCCGGTGCGATCCGTAAACCCACCCCCCGCGAAGCCGAAGCCTTCGCCCGCCTCGAAGGGATCGCCCCCCTGCTCGAGGCCGCCGCCGGAGGACGATTCTTCGACCCCGGCAATCGCTGGGAAGACGGATTCGAGATGCTGCTCCCCCATCTCTCGATGATGCGGCAGAGCAGTCGGCTGATGAACGCCCTCTCCCGCCGGGCCAGCGCCGAGGGAGACGCCGCCGCCTCGGCGAACTGGTCATCGCTCATGATGCAGACCGCGGGGCAGGCGTCACAGGATTCGACCATGATCGGCTCGTTGGTGGCCGGTTCGATCTTCCGGATCGGTGACGCCGCGATCGAGTCGTTCATCGGGAGCGGACTCCTGGATCAGGAGACGGCGCGGCGACTGCTCGAGGACCTCACGTGGGTCGGGGATCGCGAAGACCCGCTCGGATTCACCGCCGCGATCGAAGCTGAAAGCGACATGATGCTCCTGGAGTTCGACCGACTGGCATCCAGTCTCGAAACCGGCGGAGAGGATCGATTCTTCCGCGAATTCGCGTTGATCTTCGACCCGGAAGAGGGATCTCTGGAGGGTCTCGACGCGGCGAACGTGCAGGCCCTGGCCCCGCTCATGCAGGACTACTACGACCGCATGGCGGGCGCCGCCGCCGATCCGGACCGAGCCCGGGGACTCGAGACGATGCAGACGATCCAGGAGGAGATCATCGCGGAGGAGTCGACTTTTCTGGCCGATCTGCTCTCTCCGATATCGACCAGGCTCCTCGAGATCAGAATTCAAATCGAAAACGAACTCGACGATCGCCTGCGAATTCTGCAGGGCGTCGCCTCCGGCCGGATCGACCCCGCTTCGATCACCAACGCCGCGATTCTCTGGGATCGACTCGGAACCTACTTCGAACGCCTGCCCGGAGTGGTTCAGGTCGCGGGACTCGAGCTGCTGGGTGTCACGCCTTCCGACGAGCGGATCCGTCAGTTGGCCGGAACCGCCGTCGGCGATGCCGCGGAATCGATTCTGCCCGGTCCCACCAACGACACCGCGATCGTCGATCTCACCGAACTGCGAGCCCACCCCCTGCCCTTCTGGCGAGCCGGGGTCGAGCCCGAGGCGCCGATGTTTCTCGAACTCGCGGCCGATGCCGCGGCGGTCAGCCGCGCGGAATTCCCGGTGGACGATCGCGGCGTGGACCGTCTGCGATTCCAGACTGATGAGCTCGATCGCCTTCGCGGCGCGGGCCGAGGACTTCTGGCCGATGCCACCGCCCGACTCCGCGTCGCCGGTGAAACCAGTGGGCCGGATCGTTCGGAGATCGATGTCGATCCGGAACTCGAGCGCCGTCGAGCCACCACCGAAGTGGTCGCGGTCCTGGCATTGATCACCGATCTGATCGAAGACCCGGCGATGGCTCACGTCGTTCTCGCCGCCGACCTCCTGCAGGGGGTGGGGCGAATTCTCGAGTCCGACGAAGCGATGCCGATGCTTCGGACCACGCTCCTTCGGGATCGCTTGAGCATGGCTCTCACCGCCGTGCCGCGCCCCACGGCCCTCGGAGCCCACCGAGCGGCCACGGCCGATCTGGAGATCGGGTTGGATGCCTGGAGCCGGGGGGACCGAACCGGAGAACACCGGATGATGTTGCGGAACATCCTCTCCCGTCGTTCTCCCGACCGCCTCCACGCCCTGCTCATGGCCTCGACCGGACTCTCAGTCCGGCCCGATCGAGCCGGCCCGGACGGCATGCGACCGGTCCCGTTCACGCCCCGGCCAACCACGCCTCCGGGCGAGGTCGGACCGAAGACCGGGTACCGATCGCTGAAACTCCTTGCGAGCAGCGATGGACTCCACGGCCCGGAATGGGTGCGGGTGCGGGACCACACATCCGAGCTGAAGATCCGTCGTGTCCTTTCCGACCTTGAATCCCCCCCGGATCGCAGGGCGATCTCCAACCTCGAGTCGGGGGAGGCTTTTCCGCTCTCCGCCATCGCGGTTCGGGCCCTCGACCGCCTGGCGGAACTGGACCGCCGCCTCAGGGATATCGGACGTGAGTCCGACTGAAACGCCTCCCGGCCGAGGCCCCCGACCACGACCCTGTCGCCTTGACCCGGCCCGAGAACAGATTTCAGCGTCTCTTCCCGCGGAACCGCCGGAAGTCGGCGACGAATCGTTTCATGCTGTTTCAATGCCTTGGATCACCCGACTTCTCCGGCTTCGGGCGATTCCGCGACCCCCGCTGATCGGGGGACGTATCCATTGTGTCGATACCTCCAGGTACCAGGAACCAGCCATGAAAGACCACCATTCGGAAGATGCCGGAATCCGTTCCTCCTACGTCCCCGACTCGAAGGGTCCCTCCACCCCGCGGCTGGAATCCAATCACCTCGACCACGCGGAGAAGGATGCGTCCAAGGACTTCGAATTCGATGCCGCGGACCCTCGCATGGTGCTCGTGGTCTGGAAGGACGCCGAAAGCCAGGGGGGACCGACCTGGGAGGATTCAGACGAAATGCTCGAATTCGCTCGCCGACCACTGGGGCTGGTACGAACGGTCGGGCTTCTCCTGCACATCGACCACGAACAGATCGCGGTCACCGACACGGTCGCCACCGATCAGATGGGTGGGGTGACGAAGATCCCCAAGGCCTGGATCGAACGATTCGAATACCTCACGCCCGACGGCAGTGTGGATGCGATCGAGACCATCGGCCCGGAGTCCGAGGACTGCGAACGAAGAGCGGGCTGACGGAACCCCGGCCTCGGACCAGAGTCGAGCACGTCCCCCGGATACGGGCTTTCGAGAGCGGTCATCGCCATCGATCCTCTGCTTCAAGTCTCATCCGATCGACCGCATCGAACCGGACCTCCGCCCCATCACGTCGCGTCGTACCCCGGCTCCACGGGATGAGCCGCGATCCGGATGTTCCGGACCGCGAAGACCACCGAACGCGACCCGGGCCGGGACCGGAGGGGGCCACACGACAACCGCCCCCGGCGTGAGCCGAGGGCGGTGCGTGAATGCGGGTGAGAGGGCTCGAACCTCCACGGGATTTTACTCCCACTAGAACCTGAATCTAGCGCGTCTGCCAATTCCGCCACACCCGCGGGGTCCACTTCAACCGGAAACCGGTCCGAAGCGAGCGAAGCGTGAAAGCCTACCCGATCCAGCCCTCCGGTCAACCGTCCGCAGGGACGGGTTCCGGAGTCGGGGTTCCCAGGTGATGTGCCAGAACCTTGGCCTTCAGCTCCGCGACGAGATCGGGGTTCTCCCGCAGGAACTGCTTGGAATTTTCACGGCCCTGTCCGAGTCGGATGTCACCGTAACTGAACCAGGCCCCCGCCTTCTGCGCGATTCCGTCCTCGATGGCGAGGTCGAGCAGGTCACCGATGACGCTGATCCCTTCGTTGAACATGATGTCGAACTCGGTCTGACGGAACGGCGGTGCCACCTTGTTCTTCACCACCTTCGCGCGAACCCGGTTGCCGACGTTCTGCTCGCCGTCCTTGATCGCGCCGATCCGGCGGATGTCGATCCGAACCGAGGAGTAGAACTTCAGTGCCCGGCCACCAGTGGTGGTCTCGGGACTTCCGAACATCACCCCGATCTTCTCCCGCAACTGATTGATGAAGACCACGATGCAGTCGCTCTTGGCGATCGCCCCGGTGAGCTTCCGCAACGCCTGGCTCATGAGACGAGCCTGGAGGCCGACGTGGGAGTCGCCCATCTCTCCTTCGATCTCGGCCCGCGGAATGAGGGCGGCGACCGAGTCGATGACGATGATGTCGACCGCGTTGGAGCGAACGAGGAGTTCGCAGATCTCCAACGCCTGCTCGCCCGTGTCCGGCTGACTGACCAGCATCTCATCGATGTCCACGCCGAGCTTCTTGGCCCACGACGGGTCGAGTGCGTGCTCGGCGTCGATGAAGGCCGCCACGCCGCCTTCCTTCTGGACGTTGGCCGAGACCGTGAGGGCCAGGGTCGTCTTGCCCGACGCTTCCGGGCCGAAGATCTCCACCACGCGACCCTTGGGAAGACCGCGGCCTCCCAAGGCGAGATCCAGGCTGATCGCTCCACTGGAAACGCAGGGGATGCCTTCGAGACGATCACCGTCGAGCTTCATGATCGAGCCCTTGCCGTAGGCCTTTTCGATCTGTCCGAGCGCACGATCAAGGGCCTGCTGACGACCGGCACTGCTGCCGCCGCCGGTGGCCCCGCTCTTGGCCTCGACGGACTTTCCGGCCTTGGCGGCCTTGGCGCGACCGCCGGTCTTCGGAGTGGTGGGAGCGTCGCCGGTGAGAGTGGGGGCTGCCTTGGCCATGGTGTCGTCGCCTTCCGTTGCGAGTTTCGATCCGATTCGATCGGAGTCTGAGTCAGGTGAGGTCTGGGGAGTCTTGCGGGTCCTGGGTCGAGCCGCATCCTGCGGAGGTCGATCCGATGTCGGTGGGTTCTTCCGAGCCCCGTCGGTGGCGTTTCCGGTCTTCGGGGTCTTCGAATCCGGGGTCGGATCCGATGAGGATTTCGGAGTGGAATCCGAGGATGATTCGTTCTGGATCATGCCGCCCCCCGCGTGCCGGGATGTCGCGGCGGCGCCACATCAGGACCGGAGTTTCGGTCGTCGCTCGGACTGTAGGACGGTTGTGCGGCGAGGCCGGGCAATCGGCGGTTTCTCCCGATCAGATCGCGACTCTCCATTCGGCTGAAGCCCGCCGTTCGGACCGCGTTCCAATCCGAGGCGTGGACCGCGGAGGCCGCCGGAGCCGCCAGACGGCCCGGGATGCGCTCCCGCAGAAGTGCAGGCTTCCCGGAAGAAGCCTGCGTGGAGCACGAAGCGAATCCGGGAATCAGCGGGCGGTTCGGCCTGTGGTTCGGCCGGTCGTTCAGCCGGGGGTCCAGCCGGGGGTCCAGCCGGGGGTCCAGCCGGGGGTCCAGCCGGGGGTCAGGATGGTCACCGGGCACTGGGTGATCCCCAGAGTCTGGTGACGGGCCGTGGTCGATGTGTGGTTTGAATGCCATGTCGAGGGGACGCTCCGGATACCGAACGCTGACCGAACATCATCGGAAATACCCATGAAATCCGTTCGGCTTTTGTTCGGAAACGGAAGGATGCCCGGTCGGACCCCTCCCGTCAAGTCCCACCACCCCCCAGGCCGTCCGAAAAACCCTGAAAACAGATCAGAACGACCACACCCGAACCCCCGACGAGGGGCCGGGGCCTTCACGCTGCGTCGAATTCGGGGAATCGGTCATCCTGGTCATGACCGCAGTCGAAAGCCCCGGAGAGCCATTCGGGTTGATCGAGCGACACCGTCGCACCTGATGATCCTGATCGAGGCCCACCCCGCGGGGGAGACGACACCGCTGAACCTTCATCTCTCGGGCGACCATCCTTCTCGACATCCGGATCCGAAGCAGGTCGGCCGGGCCTCCATCAGTAGTCGGGCGTCGGGGGGCGGTACTTGGAGAGATCCGTCTTCTGGAACCATTCGATCGTCCGCTGGAGCCCGTCGCGAAGCGCGATCTTCGGCGACCACCCGAGCTTCTCTTCCGCCAGGGTGATGTCGGGCTTCCGTTGAAGCGGATCGTCCTGCGGGAGTGGGCGGTCCTGAATGATCTCGGAACCGGCATCCGCGATGTCGATGACCATCTCCGCGAGTTCGCGGATCGTGAATTCACCGGGGTTTCCGATGTTGACCGGGCCGTGAAAGTCATCCGGCCCGTCCATCATCGCCATCATCGCATCGAGCAGGTCATCGCAGTAACAGAAGGATCTGGTCTGGGATCCGTCGCCGTAGATGGTGATCGGCTCTCCATTCACCGCCTGCCGGATGAAGTTGCTGACCACGCGACCGTCGTACGGATGCATGCGAGGGCCGTAGGTGTTGAAGATCCGAACCACTCGGACATTCACCTCGTGCTGTCGCAGGTAGTCGAACATGAGGGTCTCCGCGACCCGCTTGCCCTCGTCGTAACACGAGCGAATACCGATGGGATTCACACATCCGCGGTAGTCCTCGGTCTGTGGATGCACTTCCGGATCGCCATAGACCTCGCTGGTCGAAGCATGCAGGATCCGGGCCCCCACCCGTTTGGCCAGCCCCAGCATGTTGATCGCACCCATGACCGACGTCTTGGTGGTCTTGATCGGATTGAATTGATAGTGGCCCGGCGCGGCCGGACAGGCGAAGTTGTAGATCTGGTCGACCTCCGCCTTGAAGGGATCGATGACATCGTGTCGGATGAACTCGAAATTCGCGTGGTCGAGCAGATGCTCGATGTTGGATTTCTGACTGGTGAAGAGATTGTCGAGACAGAGGACTTCATGCCCCTGGGCGACCAGTCGGTCACAGAGGTGGGAGCCGAGAAAGCCGGCACCACCGGTCACGAGAATTCGCCTGAGCATCGATGAGCACTCCTGGAAGCGGCCGTTTTGGTCGCTGGGTCTGGATACCGTATCGGTTCGCGGTCGAAGCGGTTCCTGCACCTTTTTGGTTTCCCTTGCCAATGTCCGAAATCCGCCATGCCATCGGGTTCATGTCCGGCACGAGCCTTGACGGGCTGGATGCCGCGATCGTCCGGACCGAGGGACGGGGGCGGGACCTGCGGGCCTCGGTTCTGACCCACCGTGAGACGACGACGCCGGAGCACGATCCCACCACCGGGACCCTTCGCGAACTCGCGCGAGGCGGTCGGCTCACCGCGATGGACATCACCGAAGCCGTGATGACCATGGGTCGACGACATGCCGAACTCATCGCCCCGACTTGTCGCGACGCCGGCCTGGACCCCCACCGGGACCTCGACCTGGTCGCGATCCATGGCCAGACCGTGACCCATCGTCCTCCGCGATCCTGGCAACTGGTCGATCCCTGGCCCGTGGCCGCCGTCGTGACGTGTCCCGTGGTCTGCGACCTGCGGGCGGCCGACCTCGCGGCTGGCGGTGCCGGAGCCCCCATCACCCCGCTGGCCGATGCCGCCCTGCACCAGGATCTTCGGTCGCCGGATCGAACCCTCCTCGTGCTCAACCTCGGCGGTTTCGCGAACGCCACCCTCCTTCCGGGAATCGACGGCGAGCCGGTGGGTTTCGATTGCTGCGCCTGCAATCACCTTCTGAACTCCGCGAGCGAGGCGGCCCTCGATGCGGCCTTCGATCGTGGCGGGAAGGCGAGTTCGGAAGGACGGGTCGATGAGACGATCGTGTCCGAGATCAGCGAGCGACTGGGTCGACTCGCGGGCGAAGGACGTTCGGGCGGTGACGGTGATGAACATCGTGAATTCGCGATCACCCTGGCTCGGAGGGCCCGGGCTTCAGGTCGTCCGGCCGACGCGTTGGCCACCCTCGCCGCCGCGATCGCGGCGACCGTCGCGAGAAGCGTTCGAAATCGCATTCGGACCGCATCGCTTCCTCCGCTCGGCGCGAGGTTCGCCGCGGGCGGAGGCACCCGGAACCAAGGCCTGATGGGCGCCCTGGACACGGCGTTCAGGACGATCCCCGACGCGGACGCGATCGAGCTCCGGACCACCGGGACCATCGGTGTTCCAACTCAGGCCCGTGAAGCCGCCGCCATCGCGATTCTGGGGCTCCTCGCCCTGGATGGAACCCCGATCACCACCGTCGCCAGCACCGGCCGGAACGCCACTCCGCCGCCCTCCGGGCTGTGGATCCGTGGCCCCGGGCTCCAGAGCGATGCCTCGCCTTCCCGCGTCGACCGGAACGCTCGGCGGAGTTAGGGGGGCCTTTTAGCGCGATCTTGATGAAACCGGCTTCACCATCCGGCATACTGAGCCGGGTCAGAGCCGGGTCAGAGCCGAACTCGTCCGTCCCCTCGAGGCTCCTTCACGCCTTCGATCACTCTCCCTGGAATTTTCGTCGTGACTGACGTTCTGATCGTCGAAGACGAGCCTGAAATCGCGGAATTGATCGAGTTCCATCTGAGGCGTGAAGGCATCCAAAGCCGAATCGTGCGCTCGGGTCGAAAGGCCCTCGAGATGATCGACCGGAAACGCCCGGACCTGGTCATGCTCGATCTCATGCTCCCCGACCTCGACGGGTTCAAGATCTGTCGCCGACTCAAGTCTTCGCCCGAAACCAGCGGAATCCCGGTGGTGATGGTGACCGCGAAATCCGAGGATGCGGACGTGGTGACCGGCATCGAACTCGGTGCGGACGACTACGTCATGAAGCCGTTCAGCCCCAAGGTGCTCGTCGCCCGCGTGAAGAACGTGATTCGCCGACACGCCGACGACACTTCAGGCCCTCGCCCGGCTCCCACCTGCCTGCGACTCGCGGGCGATCGCCTCGTGATCGACAGCGATCGCCACGAGGTCAGGGTCGACGACCGGATCATCAACCTCACCCTGACGGAGTTCGGCCTGCTCCAATTTCTCGCCCTCCGCCCGGGCGTGGTCCGGTCCCGCGACCAGATCATCTCGAGGGTGCATGGCCGGGACACCATCCTGTCCAGCCGGACCGTCGACGTCCACGTGACGGCGATCCGTCGGAAGATGGGTGATCTGGGCTCCTGCATCCAGACGGTTCGCGGCGTGGGCTACCGATTTGCCGACCCCGAAGAGTCGATGTCATGATGCGGTCATGACCGAAGTTCGCACGATCTCCAGGTCCCGTGTCTGGAGCGGCCCGCTCACCATCGGGGTCGCCGTCGGTCTTCTGGTGACCCTGCTGGACACCGCGCACCTCGTCAGTCTTCGGAAGGCGAGGGTCGATCAGATGAACGCGATCGGCCGGGAAATCGCGGCCTCGATCCGCGGACCGGAGGATCTCACCGCCGGGCGAATCGCGGAATGGAATCGAATCACCGGGAGCGTCATCCGAATCCGCGACCAGAATCGAACGCTCACGTCCGACGGGCAACTGGCCGCCGCCGGCGGAAACCTGGGAATCCGGGTCCCGCGACTCCCTGACACCAGGGTCGAAGTCTGGCTGCCCTCGATCCGGGTCGGATCGCTTTGGTGGTTTCCGTGGGATGCCTTGCTGCTCGGGGGGATCGCGAGCATTCTGATGGCCTGGCTCGACCGTCGACGCCGCCGGGACCTTCTGAGGATGAAGAGAGAGATCCGCCTGCTGGTCGATCCGGAGCGGAGAATCCGAAGCAGTCACGTCACGTCCCGGGTGACGATGCCCGACAGCCGCAGCCTGCAGGAGATCGCCCGCCCCCTCAACGATCTCATCGAATGCTGGTCGGGCACGCTTTCGCATCTTCAACGACAGTCCCGACGACATGACCTGGTTCTGAATGCCATGACGTCGGGCGTGATCGCGATCAACGCCGACAGATCGATCGACAGCCTGAATCCCGCGGCCCGCCGGCTGTTCGAGATCAGCGCCCCCGAGCCCCGGGGGTTGTCGTTGTCGCAAGCGGTCCAGGAACCCGACGTCCATGAACTGGTCACCCTCGCGATCGACGAACTCGCATCGCAGCGCAGAACCTTCGTCGCGGCTCGCTCGCCCGGTGACCAGGATCGAGAACTCGCGACATCGGTCGCTCCGATCATGGATCGATCCGGCGAGGGCGAGTCACCCAGCCTGGTGGGGGCGGTGATCCTGGTCGAAGATGCGACGGACCTTCGCCGTCTGGAACGTTCGAGGACCGAATTCGTCGGCAATGTGAGTCACGAACTTCGGACTCCGCTGACCAACCTGCTCGGCTATCTCGACACCGTTCGTGACCTGTCGCCGGACGAGGAGGAGACTCGCAGTCGATTTCTCGAGACCGCGGAACGAAATGCCGTCAGACTGGCGAGCATCATCGAGGACCTCCTTGAACTGGCGAAGCTCGAAGCCCCGGGACACTCCCTCGAACGCCGCCCGATCCGACTGGGTCCCTTGCTCGACCGCATCGCGGCGCGTCATCAGAGCGACGGCGATGGGATCGGGTCGAACGTGGAAGTCACGGTCGAGGCAAACGTCGAGGTGGTCGGATCGAGTTCCCTGCTCGACCAGGCGGTGGACAATCTGACCAGCAACGCGCTTCGCTACGGTGGTTCCGAAGGCCGGGTCCGAATCTCCGCCACCGTACACCCCGACCAGACGACGATCACGGTCGCGGATGAGGGCCCGGGAATCGCACCCCGACACCTTCCGCGGCTCTTCGAACGGTTCTACCGGGTCGACACCGCCCGGAGCCGGGCCGCGGGCGGAACCGGGCTCGGCCTGGCGATCGTGAAGCACATCGCCGTCGCCCATGGAGGCCGCGTGAGGGTGGAAAGCGAGCTCGGCGTCGGCACCCGTTTCATGATCGATCTCCCCCACCACGCTCGCGACGGGAACCGCCCGCCCCCAGCACCGGAGGAGTGAGGACTCCGAGGACGGCTTCGAAAATCCAAAAATGGGTCTTCGCCGGTTAACACAACGTGAACCAACGACCGCCCCGGACTCGGTAGTGTTCCCCTTCACCTTCCACCACGGAGCCTGCAGATGACACTCCAGACCAGAATCCACGCCCTGTTCCTCGCCGTCCTCGTCACCGCCTTCACGGGCGGAGAGACCTCGGGGCAGGATCTCCGAAAGCTCCGAGGAAGCATCCGGATCGATGGTTCATCGACCGTCTATCCGATCACCGAGGCGATCGCCGAGTCGTTCAAGAAAGCAGCGAAGAACGTCAGGGTGACCGTCGGCGTCTCGGGAACCGGCGGCGGCTTCAAGCGTTTCGCCGCCAATGAAATCGACATCTCCGACGCGTCTCGGGTGATCAAGAGTTCGGAAGCCGAGACCTGTGAGAAGGCGGGAATCGATTTCATCGAGATACCGGTCGCCTACGACGGACTGACCATCGTGGTCAGCAAGGAGAACGACTGGGCGAAGACGATCTCCATCGACGACCTCAAGCGGATCTTCCTCACCGAGAACCCGGCCACCACCTGGCAGGACGTTCGATCCGACTGGCCGGCCGTCCCCCTCAGCATCTATTCGCCCGGTACCGATTCCGGCACCTTCGACTACTTCAAGGAAGTGGTGGCCGGGAAGAAGGGCACGATCCGCAGCGACATGAGCGTCTCGGAAGATGACAACGTTCTGGTCAGAGGGGTTGCCGGCGACCGCGGTTCGATCGGATTCTTCGGAATCGCCTACTACCTAGCCAACAAGGACAAAATCCGGGCCCTCTCCGTGATCAACGAGAGCGGCAAGGCCATCCTCCCAACCGACCAGACGGTCGAAGATGGGTCCTATAACCCGCTCAGCCGCCCCCTCTTCATCTACGCCAACGCCCGCTCCGCCCGAAAGCCACAGGTCCGAGCGTTCATCGAGTACTACCTCCAGAATGCCGCCAAGGCCTCCGCGGAAGTCGGCTACGTGGGTCTCCCGTCCGAGCTCTACCAACGAGCCGAATCGGCCTTCAAGGCCCGCAGAACAGGCTCCCAATATCTGACCGAGGATGGTGAGGCCCGCCACGGTGCCCTGAGCGACATCTACCGTTGATCTTCCTGCCGAGCGTCTTGCATTCCCGTACTCTCCCGGGTTCCCTGACGCCCCTGAGATGAATGGCCCAGCCATAGAGACCCCGAGCCAACTGACCCGTCTCGCCTCACTCGGCTCCCCCCGGAGCCGGGCGTGGCGTGATGCAAAGGAGACCGTGGTCCGGGCGATGCTCATCGGGTGCACGGGGTTCTCGCTGGTGATCACCGCCTTGATCATCGGGATCCTCGCCTATCAGTCCGCCCGGTTCTTCGCCGAGGTCTCGCTGAAGGAGTTCCTTTTCACCGCTGAATGGAGTCCACTCCTCGGCGAGACCAAGAAGTTCGGCATCTGGCCTCTGGTGGCCGGGACGTTGCTGGTCACCTTGGTCGCCGCGGTCTTCGCCCTTCCGATCGGTCTGATCACCGCGATCTATCTCAGTGAATACGCCCCGTCCCGGGTGCGATCGGTTCTCAAGCCCGTGCTCGAGGTCCTCGCGGGCATCCCGACCGTGGTCTACGGTTTCTTCGCCGTGATCATCATCGCCCCGTCACTCCAGTCGATCTCGACGTTCATCCTCGGCGAGTCGATCTTCGGGGCCTACAGCGCTGGAGCAGCGGGAATCGCGGTCGGCATCATGATCCTGCCGATCGTCACCAGCCTCTCCGAAGACGCGCTCCGAGCGGTCCCCCGCGGACTTCGCGACAGTGCATACGCCCTGGGCTCCACGCGGTTCGACACATCGATCCGAGTGGTGGTGCCAGGTGCCCTCGGCGGCATCATGGCCTCCTACCTGCTGGCGATCACCCGGGCGATCGGTGAGACCATGATCGTGGCCCTCGCCGCCGGCGGACTCGCTCAACTCACGATCCTCCCGTGGGACTCGGTCCAGACGATGACCGGTTACATGGTGCTGAGTTTCCTCGGCGACGCCCCCGCCACCGGAGTGGAATACAAGTCGAGTTTCGCCGTCGCCGGCGTGCTTTTCCTGCTGACCCTCGGACTGACCCTCGCCGGGTACCGCATCCTCTCCCGATTCCGTGAGGAGTACGAGTGAATCCCGCCGACCGCACGGATCTTGGAACCCTGGTCGAACTCGGCGCCCCCCGGGCACAGAGTCGCCGACGTCTCCTGGACCGCCTGTTCCTGATCGCCTGCCTGATCGTGACCACCACCGGCGTCATCGTGCTGGCGGTCCTCCTGACCAGCATTCTCATCCAGGGTCTCCCGGGACTCTCCTGGGACTTCATTCTTCAGTACACGTCGCGGGATCCGAGCCTCGCGGGCATCCGGGCACCGCTGATGGGCTCCATCTGGGTCGGAGGAATCTGCGCGATCGTCGCCCTGCCGATCGGCGTGGCGACCGCGGTGTACCTGGAGGAATTCTCCTCCAAGAACCGCCTCACGAGTTTCATCCGTCTCAACATCTCCAATCTGGCCGGCGTGCCTTCGATCGTCTACGGGATCCTCGGACTGACCCTCTTCGTCCGGATGTTCGGTCTGTTCGGAGCGGCCCAGGCTCCGGCCTTCGAACTGGGCGGCGATGTCTACGCGATCTATTACGACACCAGCGGCGAAGCGATCCGCTACCCGGTCTCGAAGCGAGACGAGATCCCCGACTTGGTCACCGGAGACGTCGGCTACGTCGAGGAGATCGAGCAGGCCGAGGACGGCGAGCTCATCTTCACCAATCGCTGGATGCCCGTGAGTCTCACCGTGATCCCCGACGGAGAGGAGCCGACGCCCGCCATTGGCGCGCTGGAGGCCTGGAGCATCGAGGAACCGGCCGACTTCGAGGTGGTCCGACCTTGGTACTACATCCAGTTCCCCTTCGGCCAGTCCGTTCTCGCCGGTGGCCTCACCTTGATGCTGGTGGTCCTGCCGATCGTGATCATCAGCTCCCAGGAGGCGCTGCGATCCGTTCCCCTGTCCCTTCGGACCGGCTCGCTGGCCATGGGAGCCACCCGCTGGCAGACCACCTCCCGAGTGACCCTGCCCGCCGCGATCCCCATGATCATGACCGGCGCGATCCTCGCCATGAGCCGGGCGATCGGTGAAGCGGCCCCCATCCTGGTCCTGGGGGTCGCCTTGTTCATCACCGACGTCCCGTCCACCGTCATGGACGATTTCACCGTCCTTCCGATGCAGATCTACAATTGGACCAACCGCTGGCAGGAGGACTTCCGAGCCCTTGCCGCCACCGGGATCATCGTGCTGCTGGCCACCCTGCTGGCGTTCAACGCGATCGCCGTCCTGATCCGGCAAAAGCTCCAGAGGCCTCTCCAGTGAAAACCGACTCCATCAAAGACCTTCCGGAATCGGAACTCGACGAGAGGAAGCCGAAGATCACGCTGCCAACCTCCCCTGGCGAAATCAACTCCGCACCCTCGCCGACCTCGGCGACCGAGACAAACACCGTGACCTGCCTCGAAGCAAGCGAGTTCAGCAGCTGGTACGGAAGTTTCCAGGCGCTCCACGACATCGAGTTGAGCATTCCGAGCCGACAGGTCACCGCATTCATCGGTCCCTCGGGCTGCGGGAAGTCGACCCTGCTCCGTTGGTTCAACCGGATGAACGACACCATTCCGAGCGCCAAGGCGTCGGGAACCCTGACCCTGCACGGCACCGACATCCTTCCGGCTCGATTCGACGTGGTCGATCTCCGACGACGGGTCGGCATGGTCTTCCAGAAGCCGAATCCCTTCCCGAAGTCGATCTTCGACAACATCGCCTACGGTCCCCGACTGCACCGCCGCTACTCACGGAGCGACCTCGCGGAACTGGTGGAGCAGAGCCTTCGTCAGGCCGCCATCTGGGACGAAGTCAAGGACCGGCTGCATCAGAGCGCACTCGGTCTCTCCGGTGGACAACAGCAACGACTCTGCATCGCCCGCGCCATCGCGGTCGGTCCCGAAGTCCTGCTGATGGACGAACCCTGTTCGGCCCTCGACCCTCGCTCGACCAGCGCGATCGAAGAGCTCATCCGGGAACTTCGGAACCAGTACACCATCGTGATCGTCACCCACAACATGCAGCAAGCCGCCCGGGTCTCCGACCAGACCGCCTTCTTCTTCGAAGGCCGACTGGTGGAACGAGACAAGACCGAACGCATTTTCACCAATCCGAGCCAGACCGAGACCGAGGACTATGTCTCCGGTCGATTCGGCTGAACCGGTACTCGTCGAGGTCCTTTTCCCGATGCCCCTTGATCTTGAATCAAATCTCCGTGACCTCCGGTCGGACCTCCTGATCCTGGGGGGCAAGGTCGAGAAGCGTCTTCAGATCGTCACGGATGCGGTGGTCAACGGCGACCCGGAACTCGCACGCACGGTCAAGAAGGGCGACCGCGAGATCGACGAGGACGACCTCCGGATCGAAGAGGCGTGCATGAAGGTCCTGGCCCTCGGGTCGCCGGTCGCCAGCGACCTCCGCCGCGTGATCACCATGATGAAGATCAGCGGAGAACTCGAGCGGATCGGCGATCTCGCCAAGGGGATCAGCAAGCGGGTGATCCGACTCTCCAACCTGCCCGCGGTCCGAATCCCACCCCCGATCGTCGACATGTGCTTCGTCACTCGCGACGTGTTTCGCGAAGCCCTCGCCGCCCTCGCCGAGAGCGATACCGTCAAGGCTCGCCAGGTCCGGCTCGATGACGATCACATCGATGATCTCAATCGAGCGGTCCTCCGATGGGCCCGCGAAGAGGTGCCGCAGGATGCCGGCCTGGTTCGAACCGCGATCGAGGTGCTCGCGATTTCACAGAGATTCGAGCGGATCGGTGATCTGACCACCTCCATGGCCGAGGAAGTGATCTTCCTGGTCGAAGGCCGTTCGGTCCGACACGGTCTGGACTGATCCCGCCCGCCCACATCCCCCAGAACACCGAAGTCGACCCCCGACGCGTCCGAAAGGACTCGGTCGGTGGATTCCCGTTCGATCGCGGTGGGCCACTGCCCGCTTGGAGCTAGATTCGGAACCGTGAACTTCGCCCGCCTCCCGGGCGTATCAGACTCACCGACCGATCGCCCCGACGGGAAAGGGCCCGAACGTGACCTCCATTCGATCCAGCCTGGTGCTTCAAACGGATACCGAGGAATCGGATTCCGACGTCGCACCGTGGAATCGAGCGATTCGGCAACTTGAAGACACTCGAAGCCGGGTGGCGTTGGAGAACCGAATGGCCGCGGGATCCCCTGCCCTTCATCCGGCTTCACCCCTCCTTGCGTTCGCCACCAGCATCGCCCGTGTCCTCGAGGGGGCCATCCTCGCTCCGGAGCGACGGGAGGCTCTGATCCAGGAGGCGCGGAGTCTCGGTCTTCGCGAATTCGATGCGAACCTGGTGATCGCGGTGGTGCAGGATCGGGCTCGTCGAGGTGAATCGACCGACGACATCACCGGGCCGATCTCGGTGCTCGCTCGACCCGAGCGATCATCACTGCGATCCAACGCCCGGGCGGTGTTCGCGGGCGCCGCGATCGGACTTGCGGTGGGTTTCGCGATCCTGTTCGTCCGATGGCTGACCGCCTGACCTGATCATGTCCTCCCCCGAGGTCGGCCGGGGTCAGCCCCCATCACCACCGGCCGAGACCGACGCCTCGTCGTCCAAGCCATCACTCGGAGTCTCGGATGCCAGAGGCTCCGCGGACGGGCTTTCCGAGGGGTTCCCCCCCGCCACGATCAGAACGTCGTCATCAAAGGGGACTTCGGTCCAACAAGCATCTTCGAGTTGGACGTCGCCGGCATCGTCGACCTCGGCGAGCTGCAGGGCCAGCAACGAAGCGAGGGCCGCTTGCTGCTCCGCCTGCTTCTTGTTGGGACCCCAGCATCCCTCGAACTGATAGCCACCGGCGGCCACGCAGACTTCGAAGCACTTCGCATGGTCCGGGCCTCGCTCGTCGAGCACCTTGTACGTCGGTGGCCCGAGCCCCTTCCGTTGGAAGACCTGCTGAAGGACCGACTTGAAATTCTGCTGATGACCCAGCTTGGCCGCGTGGTCGATGCGGGACTCGAGATGCTCGAGCACGAATCGTCGCGTGAGTTCGTAGCCGGCATCCTCGTACAAGGCTCCGATGACCGATTCGAGCACCGCCGCCAACAACGAGGAAGGCATCTCTCCTCGACCATTCATCCCCTTGCCGAGTTGAAGGAGCGGGCCGAGTGACAGTTCCTCCGCGATCTCGGCGCAGACCCGTCGGCTCACCACGTTCGACTTGATCTTGGTCAGTTCACCTTCGAGCTGGGTCGGGAACCGGTTGTAGAGCTCGCGACAGACGATCATCCCGAGGACCGCGTCCCCGAGGAATTCCAGTCGCTCGTTCGAATCCAGCCGGTCGTCCGCCGAAGAGGCATGACGAAACGCCTGTGCGAGCAGCCGACGGTCGCTGAAACGGTGACCGAGACGCCTTTCGGCCTCGGCTAATCTATCCATGAGTTCCACGAAACACACCATCCGGACAGGGATGTCGAACTGGCGGTCGCACGACCGACATGAAGGACATCGAAACAGAGATTCCGGACGAGCGGATTCTCCGGAAGCCGGGTGGGGGAACCCCCTCGTCGACGGCCGGAGAAGACGCGCGTCGAGGCGAGCATAGCGAGCCACCTGACGATGCGAGCGCTGATTCACGCCACCAGGCCCGGAATCGACCATCCATCCGTCCATATTCAGCGGAAGTGGTCGACAGGCCTCATGATCGGACCTTCGGGGGGCCCGTTTCTCGACCGTGGGGCCCCTTCCCCCCGGATCCCTCGATCGGGGGATGGACCGCCGGGGCGGTTCCTGATATCGTCCGCGATCCGAGTCGGCGAGGGTCGACCTCGCGATCGAAACCAGCACCGCCGAGCACCGTCATGGCCCTTCATTACCCGCGTAAGACCAGCCGGATCAAGAAGATTCGCAAGTCCGGCTTCCGAGCACGCATGGCCACCAAGGCCGGCCGGAAGATCATCAACGGCCGCCGTCGAAGCGGTCGCAAGCGACTCACCACGATCTGACGCTCCGCGTCCCGGTCTGAAGCCAACTGATGAATCTGCTCCTGATCGGCCTTCGCGGCACCGGCAAATCCACTGCCGGCCGCGCGACGGCCGATCTTCTTGCGCGACCGTTCATCGACCTCGACGACCGCACGAGCGACGTCGTCGGATGTGACGCCCCGACCTGCTTTCGCGAACACGGCGAGCCCGCCTGGAGAGCCGGGGAACTGATCGCACTCAAGGATGTGCTGGGTCGCCACGCCCACTCGATCATCGCGTTGGGTGGAGGAACCCCCACGGCCCCCGGCGCTGAAGCATCCTTGCGGCTCGAGCGGGAGGAGAGACGAGTGAGAATCGGTTGGCTTGACGCCACGCCCGAGGTTCTCACCCGACGCATCGGTGACGACCCACATCGCCCCGCCCTGACCGACCTTCCGGCCCTGGACGAAATGAAGGCGATCGATCTGATTCGCCGTCCGATCTTCCAGCGGATCGCGGATCAGCACATCGATGTCACCGATCTCGGCCTTGCCGCGGTGGTCGGTTCACTGATGGCGTTGGCCACCCGCGGCTGATTCGTCGGTTCACGCCTGAAGGGGTTCAGGCGGCGCGGAGAAGGCAGCCCTGCTCGAGGTACCGCGTGAGGGTGGCCGAATCAAGCCGACTCTCGAAGCGATCGAATTCGATCGCGACCAGCACGTCACCCGATGCCGGAACTTCATCCACGATTCTCACCGCATGCCCGATGCCTCGGAGAGTCGCGGCTCCGCCGGGGAGTTCGATTTCGAACTGGAGCGCGTCTCCGACCCGGTATCGCACGTCGGATTCGAACCGAGCTCCGGCGATCGAGATATCGAGGAGATGGCCGTCCATGATCCCCTGCTCCTCGCTGCGAATCCTGACGGATGCGTACATGGGCTTCACCGCGTAGCGACGGTGCCGCCGTCGTTCACGCCCGTCGGAGAGCAGATGGAGACCTGGAAGCGTCTCGATCCGCCATTCGGAGTCGACCATGGCTTCGGAAGTCGGTCCGGCCGAGAGGTCACGATCGAGAAGGGTCGGCATCTTGAGAGTCCAAGAGGGTGGTGCAAGCCCCGGGGAGGGGTGTTCCTCCTACCAATCGACCCCTGAAACGCCCGACTTCATTCGGATTTCGCGAGTCGCCGGTTCTGGCCCTGCCCCCCCCGGCCTCGATATCCTCGCTCGCCATGCCCCTTCCCCCTCGCGGAACCGTGATTCACGCTGCGGACGCCCCGATCGAGCCCTTGCTGGCCGAATCGGGACGGACGACCTCGATCCTTGGTTATGGAAACCAGGGCCGGGCCCATGCCCTCAACCTTCGTGATTCGGGGATTTCCGTCGTGATCGGCGGCCGTCCGAATTCCGAGGCCCGCAAAAAGGCGTCGGACGACGGTTTCGAGACCTTCGATCACGACGAGGCCGTCCGCCGCAGCGACCTGATCATCATCGCCCTGCCGGACGAGGTGCACGGCGAAGTCTGGCGAACCAGTCTCCAGCCGGTCGTTCGACCGGGTCAGGTTCTCGGGGTCATTCACGGCTTCAGTCTGCATCACGGAGACATCGATCCCCCCGAAGGCGTCGGCGCGGTCTTGGTCGCCCCCAAGGGACCGGGTCGAACGGTGCGCGAGAGATTCCTGCTCGGCCAGGGAATTCCGGCGATCGTTTCGGTTCATCAATTCGCGGATCCCGCCGGGATGCGGGGCACCCCCGCCACCGATGCCGCCGGACTCTGTCTCGCGTGGACCGCCGGAATCGGCTGCACCCGTGGAGGCTCGATCGTGGGAAGCATCGCGGACGAGACGGAGACCGATCTCTTCGGCGAACAGGCGGTTCTCTGCGGCGGGGTCACGGGACTCGTGGTCGCCGCGTATGAGATTCTGATCGAGGCCGGCTACCCCCCCGAAGTCGCCTACATCGAATGCTGCCAGGAACTGAAGCAGGTCTGCGATCTGATCTACCACCGGGGTCTCGCCGGCATGCGTTCGGCGATCAGCAACACCGCCGAATACGGCATCGATCACGCCGCACCGCGGCTGGTCGACGAGGACGTGAAGTCACGCATGCGCGAGCTTCTCGCCGAGATTCGAGACGGACGATTCGCGACCGCCCTGCGAGCGGACGCCGGGGCGGGCTTCCCGGGCCTGCGACGTCATCGCGCCGAAACCGCGGATCATTCCATGGAGACCGCGGGCCGCAAGGTCCGCGAACTCATGCCGTGGCTTGCAGAGGAAGACGCCGAATCACAGGCGACGGGGTCGCGGCGAGCCGATGGAGAGAACAACTCCATGGGTAAAAGCACTGCATGACGATTCTCGACGCCATCATCCTCGGCCTGGTGGAAGGCATCACCGAGTACCTGCCGGTCTCCTCCACCGGCCATCTCATCATCACCTCCAGCCTGCTGGGACTTGACCGGGATGCGAATACGAAATCCGCGGTGGACGCGTTCAACATCATCATCCAGGGTGGCGCGATCCTCGCCGTGATCGGGCTCTACCGCGTCCGGGTCTGGTCGATGATCCAGGGCCTGCTCGGGAAGAACGCGGGGGGACGCCGTCTTTTCAAGAATCTGGTGATCGCCTTCCTGCCCGCGGCGGTCTTCGGCGTGCTGCTCGACGATCTCATCGAGGCCGCCCTCTTTCGACCGTGGCCGGTGATCGGCGCCCTCGCGGTCGGCGGCGTGGTCCTGATCGGCATGAAACGGTGGCAGGATCGAGTGTTCGCCAGCGCTGAAGGTGACGACTCGCAGGACCGGTTCATCGACATCGAACATCTGACCTGGAAGCAGGCCCTGCTCATCGGGTTCCTGCAATGCATCGCGATGTGGCCGGGCACCAGCCGATCGATGATGACCATCGTGGGTGGCATGCTGGTCGGATTGCGACCGAAACACGCCGCGGAATTCTCGTTCCTGCTCGGATTGCCGACCCTCGGCGGTGCCTGCGTCTACAAGGCGCTCAAGAGCGGCGATGAGATCGCCGCCCTCGGCGCGGCCCCGATCGTGGTGGGTATCGCGGTGGCGACCGTGTCCGCGGCAGTGGCGGTCAAGTGGCTCGTCGGTTACCTCGCGAAACACGGCCTGGCCGCATTCGGGTGGTACCGAATCGCACTCGCGGCGGTTCTCGGCGGGTTGTGGCTGGGAGGGATCGTTCAGTTCGGCGCGGGTTCGTCGGAGATCGACGACGCGTCATCAGACCCGACGACCTCGATCTCGACCCCGTCGGCGGACTGAACGTCCGGCGGGAGTCCGCGGGCGATGCGATCCAGAAGGGCGGCCGCCTCCAGGCGGCTTCCGACCTCGAAACATCGAAGCCCCGTCCCCTGCAGACGCCGGTTCCCGTCATCGAACCACCAGACCGTCCAGCGATCACTCGTCCGGGCCGCCACCGCTCCGGCCGTGCCGTCCGGGGTCGCCACCGGGGACATCGCGTCAGACCATTCGGGAGTTCTGGTCTCCGGCTGCGGCCAGCGTTCGATCACCAGACCCTGGGGATCGAGGATCCCGAGGCCGAACGTCGAACGATCCGCGCCGATCTGGTCCACCAGAACGATCATGACGCCGTCGACCACCACCGGGACCCCGACCACGCGGGTGACGGTCTTCGGCCAGAGCGTCCCCCCCAAGGCCCAGGCCAGGAGCGCCGCCATCACGACGAAGACCGCGATCTTCACCAGGAGGCTGCGAAAGCCGAGATAGACCTGTCCCATCGGACTGGCGTTCGGTGTCATGACCGGATTCTAACGAACGAGCGTGGGATCACATCGACGGATGAATCCTGATTTAAAAGTCAGGATCCACGATGCGGACGGGGTGAACACCCACTTCCCGCCAACTCGGCGATCTTCTCCGACCGTCGCAACGAATCGAGGCCATGAAACCCGTTGATTCAGGACTCGCCCTCATCGCTTCCGCCACCTTGTGGTCCTTGACCGCCGACCGGGCGAACAGGGTCCTCGAGACCTCGGGACACCTGACGGATGACCTCGCGGCCGGACTGGACGGCCTCCAGGCCATCTCGAACGACGGGCTTCGGCTCGGACTCGAACTCGCGAGGGGCGAACGCCTCGGCACCCTGATCGATCAGGTCGGCTGACTCCGGGAGCAGCCGAAAAAAGACGACCGGCGGCCATTCCGGGGGGCCGCCGGTCGTCATCTGGGTCGTTTTTTCATTCCGATTCGAGACTCAGGTCCACCAGGGGGTCGCCGGCGGCTCGAAGATGATCGCTTCGGTGAGGAACTCGATGGCCCGCTGCAGGCCTTCCTCGATCGACATGAGCCCGTCCTCGTGTTCGATCGAGAGCACATGGTCGTAGCCCTGGATTCGAAGCATCGACACGAACGGCTTCCAGAAGTCGTGTCCGTGGCCCCAGCCGCAGGTCCGGAAATTCCACGATCGCTGGGCCAGATCGGTGTAAGGCCGGGCGTCGTTGTAGCCGTTGATCCGGCCCTGCTGGGGATTGAGCTGAGTGTCCTTCGCATGCACGTAGAACAGGAGTCCGGCTTCGCCCAGCACTCGGGCGGCTTCGACCGGGTCGATCCCCTGCCAGAAGAAGTGCGATGGATCGAGGTTGGCACCCAGCACGGGCTTGCCCTTGAGACCCGACGCCTTCATCGATCGTTCACTCAGTCGAATCAGAGTGTCGGGGTTGTAGGCACAGAAGCCGGGATGTGCCTCCCACGCCACCCGAACCCCGTGCTTGCGACAGAGTTTGGCCTGGCTCGCCCAATACGGCACCAGGACCTCGTCCCACTGGTACGTCAGAATGTCCGCGAAATCCGGTGGCCAGGCACAGGTCACCCAGTTCGGGGTCCGATCGGCCTTGGAGCCTCCGGGACACCCGCTGAAGGTGATCACCACGTCGGTCCCGAGTTTGGGGGCGAGCTTCACCGCTCGCTCGAACGCCGCGTGATCGGCCTTGGCGTGCCGCGCGACGGGGTGGACGGGATTTCCGTGGACGGCCAGTCCGGAGATCTCCAATCCGTGATCCGCGACCAGACTCTTGATCCGATTCTGCTCCTTCACGGAACCGAGGACCTTGGCTGACTCGAAGAACGGGGCACCAGGATAGGCACCCACCGGCAGTTCGATCGCATCGAGTCCACTCTCAGCGCAGTAGGCAAGGGTGTCTTCGAGGGTTCGGCCGGCGAAAAGGGCGGCCATGACGCCGAGTTTCATGGGAATCTCCAGACGGGGCGAATCGGGCCGGATTTCCGGCCAACGGGGCGGATGGAAGAATCAGAGACCGTTTCTGGCCCTGGTTCGGGTCGGAACGGAGACTACCGCGCTCTTGAACCTTGCCTTGCCCGCCGAGGCCGGAGAGGATGACCGAATGCCGACTTCCGCACCATCACCTTCCCCCCCCCGTGCCAACCGACTGGCCGGGCACGCCGTGGTGGTGACCATGATGCTGCTGATCGGATTCGGAGCGGCGGAACCGCCCACCCCCCTGGATCCGGTCCCGATCCCTCCGACCCCCGAGACCGAAACCCCGACTTCGGACGAGAAAGAGGTCACCCAGGCTCCCCAGCGGGTCCACCTCTGGGTGGATCGCTACGAGGAGACCTCGGGCGAGGTGGTCGACGAGGACGAGGCCCTGCTGACGATTCGAAATCAGGCGGGCACCGTGCGGACGTTCTCCAAGTCGAGATTGATGCGGATCATCCGACTCACCGACCTCATCGAACCGTGCCCGGGCATGGTGGAGATGCGGGATGGGACGCTGCTCTCCGGCTTGCTGGTGAAAGACGGCTACGACGAGGTCGTCCTGCGGATCGAAGGCGTGAACACCCGACTCCCGCGGGAGAGCGTGGTCCAGACCAGGCTCGATCTCACCACGGAACAGAAGTATCGACGCTTCCGGGAACAGATCGCACCCGACCAGTACCTCCGGCGATTCGAACTCGCCTCCTGGCTGTTCGAGGAGGACTCCTATGAACTGGCCCGGGAGGAGCTGATCGAGATCGTGCGAGCGATCCAGCTACCGCAGGCGATCCAACTGCTGCGGATCGTGGAAGCCCAGATCGCCCTCGAAAACGACACGTTGCCTCCGGCCCGCAGCATCGAGCGGCCGGCGGATTCCGGCGACACCGGCCCGGTCGATCTGAAGGATCTTCTTCCGAAGGAGATCCTCTCGGAAGAGGACGTCAATCTCATCCGGGTCTACGAGATCGATTTCCGAGCGCCACCCGCCCGGGTCCATGTCAGCCCGCAGACCATTCGTGACCTCCTGGAGACTCATGGGAGCAACTCCCTGATTCCCGGCGACAGCGCCGGCCGGACCCGGCTCTTTCGGGCGGATCCCCTCGAGGTCGTGGACCTGATGTTCAAGTTGAAGGCTCGGGAGTTCTATCCCCGGATCGAGGTTCAGAGCGAACCCCCGGCGTTGAACCTCTTCCGCCAGCGAATCCATGATGGCTGGCTCATTCCCAATTGCGCGACGAGTCGCTGCCATGGCGGTCTGGATGCCGGCCGCTTCTTTCTGCACCGTCGAGGGTCCAAGTCCGAACGGGTCCGCTACACCAATCTGCTGATCGTCGAACGCTGGAACGAGCTCGATCAGCCCCTGATCGACTGGGAGAACCCCGGCCGCTCCCTCCTGATTCAATACGCCCTCCCTCGCAATGAGGCGAGATTCCCCCACCCGGACGTGAAAGGTTGGCGTCCGATCTTCACTCGAGGGAATCAACGTCTCCTGCGGGAATCGATCCGGTGGATCGAGAACATGTATCGACCCCGCCCGGGATACCCGGTCGAATACGAGGCTCCGGTCATCGCGCCCCCGAGCCTTCCAGAGCCTTTCAGCGATGAGACCGAGGCCCCCGACGGCCGCCGAGGCCGCTGAGCCGATCAGCGACCATGATCCCGGGACCGCTTCCGGCCCCACCCGCCCCACTGCTGGGGTATATTTCACGATTCGGACCGGGCATCAGGCCGGTCCTCCCATCAGGCCCACCCCGCTCCCCGGATTCGGTCCGGCGGAACCATCAGACTCGGAGAGCATGACGACCATGCACCACCGGCCGCGCTTCATCGCCTCCCTGCTCGCCATCTCTTCCGTGGCATTCGTCACCGGCTGTGAAGAACAGTCCGTCAATGAAGATCCGCTTGCCTCCATCTCCGCCGACTACGCCGAGGTGCTCCGATCTCGCCCGGTCATCCGGGAGGACGTGGAGACCCCGGACGAGTCGTCCCAGATGCTGCGGAGCCTGGCCGGAGGTCTTCGGTCCGCCGGCGCCGAGGTCAACGAGCACGCCTCCGCGATTCTCGCCACCCGGATCTATCTCTCCTCCGCGACCTTCGACTTCGACGAAGCCCTGAGGATGGAATCCAAGGCCGGTCGACTTCGCAGCATGGCTCGCATGATGGCGGCCGACGCCGACCTGCTGGCCAATGCGGCCGCGAACGCCGAAGCCCTCGACATCTCCTCCGCCAACCTCGCGATCGAAGCCGGCCTCTCGGCCGCCCGTGAACGCCTCGCACGAGCGGAGAGCGAACTCGAAGTGATGCAGGCCCAGGTCGACAAGGCCGAGGACCAGCGAGCGATGAAACTCGCGGAAGCCGCGGAGTACGAGCGATACGCGATCCAGTTCCAGGAAGAGGGCGCCGACAAGGGACCTCGGGCGGGACTCGACGAGATCAATGAATCGATCTTCAATCGCCAGGAAGCCAATTCCCGACGAATCGCCGCGGCTCAGGATGACATTTCGATTCTGACCGTCTCCCCGACCATGGCCCTCATCGGTGCCGAACGAGAAGGCCAGCTTGCCGTCGCCGACGGCGCCCGCGAAGCGCGTCGCGTCGCGGAAGCCCGACTCGAGGAATCCCGCTCCTACGCCAACGACGTGCGTCGCACCCTCGAGACCATCGGCGAGAACGTCAATCTTCTTCTCCGGGAGTCCGTGGAGCTCGAAACCACGCAGATCCTGCCTCGCCTCGAAGCCGCCATCGGCGACTACGAAACCGTGGCGTCGACCGCACGAGCCCTCACTCGAGGTGGCTCGCGAGATGACGCGGAAGCCGGCTGGCTCACCATTTCCAACGCCCAGTTCAACGCCGGCCGTTGCCAATGGGAGATGGCCTCGGTGCTCGAACGACGTGCCGACGTGCTGGGCCGCCTGGCCGCCGGTGGCGTCCTGGTCGATCCCGCCGGTGTCCGCCAGGATCTCGAATCCGCGGCGGCCGCGCGGGATGAAGGACTCGCTGCGGCCGAGGCTTCGTTCAATCAGGCGCTCGAGTCGCTCGCCAACATCAAGGGTGGCGATGCCGACACCGCACGAATCCAACAGGCCATCGATGGCTCGATCAGCCTGCTCAAGGGCATTCCGAGTTCGGCTGAGATGCTGGAGACGGCCGGAAAATCCTCGAGTTCACCGGGCATGTCCTCGACGGCCGCGTCCGGCGGATCCGGGAACGGATTCGGCACCCCGGCCCAGCTCGCCGCCTTCATGAGCGACCCGAATTCCCAGATGGATCCCGAAGCCTTCAAGCGATTCCAATCAGCGATCGTGGCGACGACCAGCAGTGGCAAGTCGATCCAGAGCCTCTTGACGGCCGGCAGCGTGATGCTCCCGCTCTTCGAAGCGCTCTCCGCCAAGTTCGGATCCGCCGCGGTCATGTCCGAGATGAAGAGCAGCGGCGCGATGGCCAACACCCCCCTTCCCACGTTCAAGGTGGACTCCGTCGACGGAGACACCGCCCGCCTGATTTCGAGCGATGGCTCCCAGAAGCTCCTGGCGGTCAAGACGGCCGACGGCTGGAAGATCGATCTCGATGAGACGGTCGCGAATGATCCCCAGGCCGCGATGATGGCGGAAATGATGGGACCGATGATCCAGCAGATGCTCCAGCCACTGAGCAAGGCGGTCAACGATCTGGCGACCAAGGTTCGCGATGGCACATACGCCAACGTCCAAGAAGCCATGGCCGCCCTCGAACAAGCGATGGGGCAGGCGATGCCCAGCGGCCTCGGTGGTGGTGGTGGTGGCCGAGGCGGTGGTGGTTTCAACCGCTGATCGAACCCGCCGGTCGGTCCGGCTCACCCGGATCCGGAATCGATTCGGTCCATCACTCGTTTCGCGGTCGCCCTCACCATCTCGTCCTCGAGGGCATCTTCGGAAATCGTTCGTATCCGGCTGATCAGGGCGTCGGAACCCGGAGCATCCGGCCGATCCCGGAGTCCGTTGCCCGCGCAGACCAACGCATTCCGTTTCCACATCACCAGGGTCGCCCGCCTCGCCGCGGTTCCCGACAGGGATTCCATCGCGGCCTCCTCATCCCAGCCCAGGACCTCGAGCAGATCGAGACCGGCTCGGCGAGGCTCGTATCCGGGATGGACCTCCGGGGGCTGACGTCTCTTGGAACGTCGCCCGTGCGGGCAGACCTCCTGACAGATGTCGCATCCGAACAACCAGTCCCCCGTCCGAACCTCGAGACTCCCATCGGCGGGTTCCGCCAGTTCGGGATCGATCGCGGTTCGGTGTTCGATCGTGGTGTACGCGAGACACCGGGTCGCATCCACCGAGAATGGGGTGATGGCGTCGGTCGGACAGGCGTCGATGCATCGGGTGCATCCGCCGCACGGATCGGCTCGATGATGCGGGCTCGGGGTCGCCGCGAGCGGAAGCGTGCTCACGATCGCCCCCAGCAGCATCCATGATCCCACCCCCGGTTCGATCAGGAGCGAATGCTTGCCCACCAGCCCGAGTCCGGCCCGCATCGCATGCTCACGTTCAAGCAAGGGCGCGGTATCCACGCAAGGACGAAAATGATGATCCGGGTGGGCTTCACCGAGCACCCGTGCGATTCGGGTGAGACGCTTCTTCAGAACCTTGTGATAGTCCCGCCCCCGGGCATAGCGGGCGATCCGGCCGTGCAAGGGTCCTTCGAGATCGATCACGTCCCGGGATCCATCGTGGTATCGATCCGCGACGCAGATGATCGATCTCGCGCCCGGCACGTAGGTTCCAGGATCGAGACGCTCGTCGAGCCGCCCTTCCAACCACGTCATGGAACCATGTCGGCCGCCCGCGATCCAGGCTCGGATCTCCTCGGCATGATCGCTCGGAGTCGCGTCGCAGACTCCCGCGAGGGCGAAATCGGCTTCACGGCAACGATCCAGCACCTCGCGAGTCAACGCCTCCGGCGTGACCCCATCCGGATCCTCCCGGCACGACGCACCGCCGTTCATCGCAATCCAAGCCTTGCCACCAGTCGACCGGGCGGCACATCGGGAATCACCCCTCCCTCACCGGTGACCCCGGCGGCGGCCGCGTAGCCGCTTCGAGCGGCGCCTTCCATGGTGGCCGGCCACCCGGTATCACACCAATCTCCGGCCAGGAAGAGGTTCGGAATTCCAAGCCCTCCCGGGCGAGCCGCGGGACGGCGTGCGTCGATGCCGGGAATCGCCCGAAAGGTCGCTCGCTTCTCCTTCACGCTCCGTACCACCACGGGTTCCAGGCCGCGGGAGGCCGGCAACGCCCAATGCAGGTCCGCGACCACCCGGCGTCCGATCTCCGTCTCGTCCAACGCCATCCATTCATCGGCGGCACTGATGACCGCATTCACGTGGTGCAGCGTCCGCCCGTCCTCCATCACCACTTCGCCCTTGTCGAAGAACCAGTGAGTCTCGCGACCCGGAAGAACGAGGTGGGGATAACGGCGTTGATCGTCTCGGAGCACCGGGTGTTCGAAGAGCAGATGCACACCGAGAATCGGACTGGTCTCGAATTCGTCCAGGCCCTGCAGACGAGGATCCACCGCCGCCATCGGCTTGGACACGAGACGAGCGAGACGGTCCGGCGGAACCGTACTGATGATCGCCGTCCCGTGTTCGAGCCCGTGATCGGTCACCACGCCGCTGGCGCGGATTCCGTCGTAGGCGATTCCCCGGACCCGGGTTCCCGATCGAATCGATCCCCCGGCCCGACGAACGAGCTCCCAGGCGGGTTCCATCAGGGCCCGGAGATTGCAGGTGGCCAGCCCGACCGTGGCATGCCAGCCTCCGGACAGGAATCCCTCCTGGAACACCTGCATGGCATGATTCGCCGCTACTTTTCCGCACGGAAGGTTGCACGCCCCCACCACCGCCGGTTCCCAGAAGAGCTTTCGAGCACCGGGAGGCTGGGAGGTCTGATCGAGGAACTCCTCGAACGAGCGGTCGCGCCAATCCTCCCGACCTCCAAGTCCCATTCGGATCATCGCCGACATGGCCTGGCCGATGGCGATCTTGTCATCGACTCGAAGAAAACGCAGGCGGAGGAAGGACGGTCCGAAGTGAAGCGGTGCGGGAAGACCCGTGGCCTTCAGGCGTTCCGGACGACGCGGCGGATTCGCCCACCAGGTCTCGGGATGCCACTCGATGCGATCAAGGACGTCGAGTCGACGATAGAGATCGAGGATGTTGGAGCAGCACCCCATCACCACGTGCTGGCAGTTGTCGAAGGACAACCCGGTCCGAGGATCCTTGAAACTCGTTGCCCGCCCACCGAGCTTTGGTCTCGTCTCGAGGACCACCGGAGCCCAGCCCGCCTCCGCGACCCGAACCGCGGCGGCGATGCCCGCCACGCCACCACCGATGATCACGACTTTCTTCACGAAGCAGCCTCATTCTTGAATTCCAACGATCGTGCCATGCGTCTCGCTCGCCATGCGATCCGGGCCTTGCGCCAGGACCCCAGTCGAACTCGCTCCCGAACCAATCGTTCCGGATCCGTCGCGATCCGCTCGAGAATGCCACGATATATCTCGCACATCGCCCAACTGGTCGCCCGACATTCAGGGCGAAGATGCGACTCCAGTCCCTCGGATGCGACGTAGCGCCTCCGGGCATGATCCACCTGCTCCAGTATGAAGGCACGACACCGCGTCGGATCCCGCCATTCCAGCAGGGTTTCGACGTCGAGTCCCGCGGCCACGAGTTCGTCACCCGGCAGATAGGTCCGCCCCCGCTCGAAGTCTTCACGCACGTCCCGGATGACGTTGGTCAGCTGCATCGCGATGCCTCGAGACTCCGCGATCGCCTCGATCTCCGGGGAACCGTCGTGGCCCCAGACCTCGATGCAGACCCGGCCCACGGTGGAAGCGACCAGACGACAGAAGTGTTCCAAGGTCGCTCGATCCTCACAGACCGACCAGTCCAGATCGAGAACCTGGCCGTCGATCATCTCTTCGAACGGTTTCCCGTCGAGGTCGTTCGCCGTCACCACGTCGACGAACGCCGGCCACCACGCTCCGAGTCCCACGGGTGTCTGGACGTCCTCCCGAGCGAAGACCGTCCGAGAGGAGACCCGGAAGGATTCGAGGGCCAACCGACGATCCTCGGTGGAGGGACCGGGTTCGTCCGCGATGTCATCGACCGCCCGCATCCACGCGTAGACCGCGTAGAGGGCCGACCGCTTGGGTTCGGGGGTGAGTCGAAGGCCGTAGAAGAAATTCCTCGCCCGTCGCCGGACGATCTCTCCGCAGGACGCGTAGGCCGCGCCGACCGTCGCCGGGTCACGGTTGATGACCGGAGAACCGGCGGCCGTCGTGTCGGCGGAGTCACTCAAATCTCCGCTCCCGCGGAACCAATCGAGTTCGAGCCGGAGGATGTGGTCCGACGCGACGACCGCGTCCGCCACCAGGCCCGACCCACGATCGAAAGTTTTGCGAGCGGAGAGAGCACGGGGCGATGCAACACCGTCTCGCAATCCCAATCCTCGACCAGTCGGAGCACCGAGACGCCACCCTCGGAGAGGGTCTCCACCACCGGGGCCGCTCGGGGACCGAGTCGGGACGGGAGATCGGCACCGATTTCGAAGAGCCGCCACGTGCGATCCACGCAGTTCCTGACCAACTCACGCGACTCCTGGAGAAACGTGTCGTCCACCGCCCATCCCTGCGTCGCACTCACGCGGAATCGACGCTCGAAGTCCTCGATGTCGTTCATCTCACGCGGGAGATAGATTCGATCGCGATCGAGAAGATCCCGCCGCAGATCCTGCCAGTGATTGGTGAGCTGGAGCGCCGTGCAGATCGCGTCGGAACCCCGAGCAACCTCTTCGGTGATCGGTTCTTCGAGCAACGCCAGCACCAGACGTCCGACCGGATCGGCACTGCGTCGGCAGTAGTCGATCAACTGATCCCAGGTTTCGTACCTGGTCACCGACTGATCCTGTTCGAAGGCGGACACCAGATCACGAAACGGATCGGGTGAAAGGTCGAAACGCCGGATGGTCGGAACCAGGGCTCGGAAGACCCAGTGTCGAGGGTCACCCGACCAGGCTCGATCGATCTCCTCCCGCCACCACTCCAGGAGGACCAGGGCCCGATCCGCATCACCGATCTCATCCGCGAGATCGTCCGCGGTCCGACAGAACGCGTACACCGCGGCGAAATCATCTCGAACATCCTCGGGAACCAGCCGGGTAAGGACCGAGAAGTTCTCCCGCTGGGACCGGGTGAGCTCCCGGGCCCGGGCACGAGCATCCTCCACCGACATCTCGGTGGCCTCGTCGGGCGTATCCGGACCGAAGCGGGCCAGATCTTCTTGGATACGGGCTTGTGGCATGATTCAATCGCCGCCGGCGGCGGAAGCCTGAGTGTATCCCGACCGGCCCGGAGACACCGCCCCTCGGACCGGAAGAAGAGATCGCGGAAATGTCGGCGGCTGGTGCTACCATCCACATCTGACCGAAGATCCATGCGGATGCCGGTCGATCTCCTCGATCCTCCCTTCGCCCCTCGACCCGCGGAAACCGTCTCCCCGATGAAGGTCCTCCTCGCCAACCCCCGCGGCTTCTGCGCCGGTGTCAACATGGCGATCGACGTGGTGGACCAATTGTTGGACATCTGCACGGAAGAGACGATCTGCGTCTACCACGACATCGTCCACAACCATCACGTGGTGGCCCGATTTCGGAGCCGGGGCGTCATCTTCGTGGAAAAAATCGAGGATGTCCCGGAGAACGCCATCGTGGTCTTCAGCGCTCATGGGGTGAGTCCGGAGATCCGGAAGCAGGCCGCAGAGCGAGGGCTGACCGCAGTCGATGCCAGCTGCCCCCTGGTGACCAAGGTGCACGCCCAGGCGATCCGTTACGCCCGGAAGGGCTGGCAGATCCTGTTGATCGGACACGCGGATCACCAGGAGGTGATCGGAACCCGAGGAGAGGCACCGGAGGCCATTCAGATCGTGGAGACCTCGGCGGACATTCCGAATCTCCAGATCGATGATCCCGAGAAGGTCGTGTATCTCACCCAGACCACGCTCTCGACCGATGATGCCAACATCATCATCGCGGCGTTGAAGAGGGCGATTCCGACCCTCAAGGCGCCTCCCAGCGAGTGCATCTGCTACGCCACGACCAACCGCCAGAAGGCGGTCCGCGCGATCGCCCCCGACTGTGATCTGGTTCTGGTGGTCGGCAGCCGGAACAGTTCCAACAGCGTGCGTCTCACCGAAATCTCGGAGAACGTCGGAACCCATGCGAAGTTGATCGACGACCTCACGGAGGTCCGCCTCGACTGGTTCAAGAACGTGGAGACCGTGCTGGTCACCGCGGGAGCCAGTGCGCCGGACGACCTGGTCAACGATCTCGTCCTCCACCTGATCGAATCTCACGGCGGGGAAGTCGAACAGCGGGACGTCGACCGCGAGATGGTCGAATTCGGACTCCCCGGTTCCCTCAAGTCGGTGATGCGGGACCACGGCGTGGATCCGGCGGGCCGCCGGATGCTGTTCGATCGGGCTGGAGATCTCGACAAGATGCTCGATGCCCACGGCATCACCCATCGGACGGTCGACCTCACCATCGGCGATTCGGATTGACCCGGCTCGCGACGATCGGAATCTTCGATCTCGATCCCGACGACCTCCGGTCGTGGGCGACCGAACGTGGGCTTCCCAAGTACTTCGGGGACCAGTTGCTCCGCTGGGTCTACCAGCGAGGAATCACCGATCCATCCCGGATGACCGACCTCTCGAAGCTCGGACGGGCGAAGATCGAAGACGAAATGCGATTCGGGGACGCCGTTCCCATCGCAGACCACCTCGCTTCGGATGGGACGCGAAAACTCCTTGTCGGCTGGCCGGACGAACCCTCAGCGAAGCCCGAGGCCGCGGATCCTCTCGCGGTGCTTCCCGACGTCCCGTCCAAGCAGACCGAATGCGTGATGATCCCGACCGCGGATCGCCGGACCGCCTGCATCTCCAGCCAGGTCGGATGCCCCGTCGGTTGTCGATTCTGCGCCAGCGGACTCGGCGGTCTCGAGGGGAACCTGACCCGGGGCCGGATCGTGGAACAGGCCTGGCGGCTCGGACGCCTCCCGGGGGTCGGACGCATCACCAACATCGTCTTCATGGGGATGGGTGAACCACTGGCGAATTACAAGGCGGTGACCGGTGCCATCCGGACCCTCAACGCCCCCTGGGGCCTCGGCATATCGGCCCGTCGCATCACGGTATCGACCGTGGGGGTTCCCGCCGCCATCCGTCGCTTCGCCAATTTCGACGTACCGGTGACGCTCGCCCTGAGTCTTCACGCGCCGAACGACGATCTCCGACGAGAGATCATCCCGTGGGCCGAATACTCCACGGTTCCCGAACTGCTCGATGCCTGCCGAGAGTACTTCGATCGATCGGGCCGGGAGATCACGCTCGAGTACATCCTGCTCGGCGGCCTCAACGACGGCCTCGCCGAAGCGAAACAGCTGGCGGTGCATGCGAAGAAACTTCGCTGCAACATCAACCTCATCCGCTACAACGAGGTCGAGGGGCTTCCGTTCCGTCGCCCCGACGGCGAGGACGTTCACCGCTTCCAGCAGGAACTTCGGCGACAGGGAGTCAACGTGCACATTCGAGCGAGTCGCGGACGGGACATCGCCGCGGCATGTGGTCAACTTCGCCACGAGCAGCGACGCCGTCCGGCCTGATCCGGAATCCTCTCCCGCTCACGACTCGAAGGTCGAGATCGGAGCCTCGTGGAGCCGGCCGTCGATCGCCAACGCCTCCCATTCCTTCAACTTCTGAGCCCATCGGCGATAGAGGACCGGATCCGCTGAATCACGGCTCGCCGCCACGATCGCCTGCTCGATCGCCGCTCGCCGGCGGCGGAACTTTCGATCACCTTGCTGGAACATGGGCACCTGACGACCGATCCGAGCCATGAAACCCAGCACCGAGATCGGTACCGGCAGGTCCAGGCGACAATGCCGTTCGAACGAGATGAGATCGATCCTCGCCACCAGCGCCCGCTCGACCCGATCTCCGCGGGCCCGACGAATGCTGAAACGACGATGCAGCCGACGTCGGTGATCGAGGGAGGTCGCGGCGATCGCATAGGCGAAGAGGTCGCGCGGAAGCATCGCCTCGCCCAACAACAGGACCGCATGCCTCGTGAGTTCCCGCCCGGTGTCGCCGCGATCCGCGGCGTGCAATCGAACCAGGCGATCGAGATATTCGTCGACCTGGGAGAGTCCCCCCCGTCGATGCAGTCGCCCGATGGCGAGCAGGAGATCGTCCAGTGCCGCGCGTCCTGACTCGGTCTCCGCGAGTCCGGGAAGGGCGGCCAGTCCGCGGCCGATCCGCTCATCCAACGAGCGGGCGGAAGATCGCCCGCGACGCAGGCGTCCGGCCAGCACCAGTTCCCGACGTCGACGTTCGATCGCCTCCAGCCCCGGCGTGTTCGGCCGGGCCGGTCTCGAACTGAGCGCGAGGGTCCGGCCGAATCGAAAGGCCTCTCCCGAGCGTCCGAAGCCATCACGCTCGATCTCGCCGATCGCGACCTGCATCGCGTCGATCGTGACCGGCACCAATCCGAGCTGGAACGCGACTCCCAGCAGCGCGACATCCAGGAGTCTGGTGGTCCCGAACTGCTGTCGAACTCGTTCGGCGAAGGGTTCCAATCGATCTCGAGTCGTTCCGCAGGTCCGAGGCACCAGTTCCGTGAGCAGTTCTTCAAGCGGGTCGGTGGCCGGTTCCTCCCGGTCGAAGCCACCGGGTTGATCGGCGATGATCGTCGTCCGACCCGGGGTTGCGATCCGGAGTGCCGGATCCGAACCCAGAGCCCGAGCGGTCTCCCCGGGATCCACTCCAAGCACCAGATCCGCTTCTCCGTAGGGGATCCCTGGAATCAGCGTGTCGGAGACGCCGCTTCTCGCCGGTCGGGTGAAGAGGACCTGGGCCCACGCCCCGAATCCGGTCTCGATCGGTTCCGGTCGACAGATCAACCGGGTGTCGAAACCCATCGCGTTGCCCGCCCGCATCAACAGCGACGCCGCGGCTCCGGGAGCGAGTCCTCGCATGCCTGCCACGTGAACCCGCCATCGTCCACGACTCGAGTGTTGCGGCGTCGGCGGCTGCGGCAGGGAATCCTGAAAGACCGGCGTCGCGGGCAGTGGTTCCCGTTGACGAATGATCTCGGCGATCTCCAGCAGCCGCACCACTCGAAGCACGAATCGTCCCTTGAGCCGTTTCTGAACCGGATCGATCTTGAATTCGCTCCGGATCTCATCCGGTCGGGAAAGTCGTCCGTCGATCCGGAAATCGTTTCTCGCCCGCACCCCGCACGCATCTTCGATTCGTGATCGGACGCGGATGATCGGGGCGTACCCCAGCCGATCGAGTTCCTCGACTTCCATCACCTCGCCGACCTCCCGGCGATGCACGACCAGCACCTCCGGCTGGCTCGCTCGGGCGGCTTGAATCACCGCGTCACGAATCGCCCCATCATCCCGGGCCTCGATCCGACGAATCTTCATCGACTGGTCGCCGGCGACCGGCGCTGCGCCTTCCAGCAGCCGAGCCGCATCGAGCCCGTCGGTCCAACCTTCGTCGACCACCAGGATCACCCGAGCGGCCTTGAGGTCCCGACTGGCGATCAGGGGAACCGCCTCTTCCAGAAGACGTCGACGTTCGATGATCTCGGTCGGGATCACTCGCCCGTTGAAGGCGGACGGCGCCCGGCCGTTGATCGCCAGGGCCAGCGGTTCGTTCTCCTCCTCGACGCCTCCCCGCAGGAGGCGATCGGCGGCGATGGTCGATCGTCGAACCGCCTGCAGCAGCCCTCGGGCCCCGCGTTCCGGCCGATCCGGAATGCGAGTCGGATCGAAATCGATCGGTCGGGCGAGTCGATCATCGACCTCGAGACCGGTTCGAATCGAGCGCAGACCGGGCATGAGACGACGGATCAGCACCGAAGGCCGGCCGGCGTCGCCGACTTCGATCGGATCGGACTCCTCTCCCGGGATCGATCTCCACCCGACGGTGGCCACGGTCTCACCGCGGGCTCGAAGGGATTCCGCGATCTCCACCACCGCGGGTGCGAGCAGGCCGGGCCGGGCTTCCACCACCACCACCCGGCGGCAACGAGTGAGCAATCGCTCGATCGGAGCCGGATTCGGAGGATGAACCATCCGCAGCAACAGCGAAGGTACCCGACCGGTGAGCCGGAATTCCTCGAGCAGGTGTCGAACCGACGTTGCCGCGATACCCGTGGCCACGATGCCCAGTTCCTCTCGCTCTCCCGGACTCGGCATGGCGAGCACGGTGTCGAGTTCGAGTCGCCGGGCGAATCGCTCGAGGCCTTCGTCCCCGACGGACCGGGGTCCCCGTCCTCGCCGTAGCGCCGCCGCGGTGTCCACGGTCGAGACCACCCGGTTCGGTCGAATCTCCAACGTGGCCGCGGTTCGAAGGATCGATTCGTCCACCACCACCGCCGCCGGGGCCCCGGCAGCATCGGTCAACATCGCGGCCTGCTCGATCGCCAGGCGGAGCTCCTGCAGGTCACCGGGCTCGATGACCGGCATGCCCAGATCCGCGAAGTGACGACGGGGCGCCACCGCGGGCTGGGCCTCGGGCTCGTCGATCGCGACCACCACCAGACCTCGCCGGGCCGAATCACCACCTCGAGCGATCGCTGCCGCCGCCCGCGGAGTCTCCCGACTCGTGACCAGCGCGACCGCGGTGCCGCGGTGCGCGAGCCGTCCGGCTTCCACCAGACGGCGTTCGGCGGTGGTTCGAGCGGCGAAGGTGAAACGATGACGCTGCAGCACCATCGCGAATTCAGGATCATCCCGAATGGCCAGGAGCCGCTGGAAGGGTCCCGATGGATCGACGATCAGGCCGGCACAATCCAGTTCACATTCGAGCGCGCCCTTCAGGATCGCTCCAGCGCCGTCGACGATCGTGCGCCCCTCCGCTCGGTCGAAGAGGTCGGCGTCCACGATCGGACTGCGTCGTCGGGCTTCGGTCACCCCAAGAGTGTACGCGGGTCGGAAGCCCCTCTCCGCCCGGCCCTCAGTTCAGAAGCCGACGGATCGCATCTCCCACGCCGACTCCCGGAGGGCCGGTCTCACGGTCTGCAACGGCTCGGACCCGTTGGTCCGCCCCGCCCATGGCGATGCCGATGCCCGCCCCGCCCACCATGCCGATGTCGTTGAGTCCGTCGCCGATCGCCGCGATCTCCTCGGTCGATATTCCGTGACCCGCCGCCACCCGCTGCAGCATGGTCCACTTGTCGACCCCGGAATCGAACGCTTCGAGCAGATGGATCGTGCGACCCGAGACCCGGGTATCACCCGCCACGACCGCGGGCCAGGCCTGCAGGACCACGCGGTCGCCCAGATCACGTCGAAGTTCATCCGCGACCTCGCCCAGGTGATCACCGTCGGCGGTCGTCCCCACCCGGATCGTGTGCTGGAATTCGGAAACCTGGGAAAGATCCCCCACCCAGCGAGCGGTGATTCCGTGTCGCTCGAACCACCAACGGCTGGCCTCATGAAGTCGATCCCACCCGATCATCCAGTAATCGAACCCCGCGGCATCGGGATCCTGCAACAGATGAACCACGTGCCCGTGCCGACGAAGGCTCCCCGTCACTTCCCGGATCACCGACGGATCGATCGTGCAGCGATCGAGGGTTCGTCCGGATCGGGCATCGTGCAGAAGCCCGCCTCCAGCCCCGATCATGACCCCGTCACGGCCGATTCGATCGAGTGCCTCCCCACTTTCCAGCCAGGAACGTCCGGTCGCCACCACGATCCGAACGCCCGCCTCGCGGGCCTCGAAGATGGCCTTCCGGTCGTGTTCGGTCACGCCATCCCGGGTGAGGAGGGTCCCGTCGAGATCGATGGCGAGGAGTCTGACCGTCATGGGGGTGGATTCAAGGGGGGGGATCGGAGATTCGGGACCGGTTCCCGGACAGGAAGCCTAGTGGTTGGACAATCACCGCGGGTTGGTACACTTGTCGGTTCGATTCGCGATCCAAGCATGGATCGCCTGGAGCTCGCCATGGACGACCGTCTCAACCAGGTTCAGACCACCGATCTCACCGACAGCCGGGTCAATCACGACTTCGTGATCTGGCTGAAGACCAAGGGCATGAATTGGCTGCTTGCCATCCTGCTGGTCGCCTGTGCATTCCTCGGCTGGGACTATCTGCAGAAGCAGAAGAGCAACGCTCGAGACCAGGCCTGGGAGGAACTCTCGTCCGCCACCAGTCCCGCCGCGTTCCGCGGCGTCGCCGACGCCCACGCCACCCAGGATGCGATCGCCGAACTCGCCATGCTCCAGGCCGGAGACACCCTTCTCCGCTCGATTCTCAGTGGTCTGAAGCCAGGGCTGACGGTCGAGGATGAAGGTTCCAGTCTCACCGGCGAGGAACGGACGGCCTCATTGGTGGAAGCCGACGAACTCTACGCCGCTGCCGCCCGAATGGCGGCTGGTCGTCCCGGGCTGGGCGGAAAGCCCGTCGGTATCAGCGCCCTCTTCGGACGAGCGGCGATTGCCGAGGCGTCGGGCCGGCTGGAAGACGCCAACCTGCACCTCGAAGCCGCCGCCACCCTCGCCAACCCGGAATATCCGGCCCTCGCCGAGCAGGCCCGGGCGCGGATGGAGAGCATGGAGGCCCTGAACGGGGCCAGTGATCTCCCCTCCCAGTCCTCCCTCGTGGTTCCGGCCGTCGACGGTGAGACCTACACCCCTCCCGTCGCCGAGGATCTTCTCGAATTCTTCGAAGAGGATGAAGCCGGGACCGACGCCGAGCTCGACGCGGCCTCGGAAGAGAACCCCGCGTCACCGTGATCGACGACGCCGCGAAAGCGGACGGAGATTCCGAGGAACGTTCCGAAGATGATCTCTTCGGAGCGGGTGGCAAGGTCGATCGAGACGCCCTCTATCGTCTGCACGATGCGCGAGAGGATGACGATGCACCGGTCGAGGTGCAGTTCAAGCTCTCCCGGGATCTCAAGAAGCGGCTGGACCGCTACCTCGTCGACCGCATTCCATTCATGAGCCGGACCGCCCTCCAACGTCTCATCGAGGAGGAGGCGGTCACCGTGAACGGCCGACGCCCCAAGGCGAGCACGCGACTCCGCGGCGGAGACGTGGTCGACGTGGTGCTCCCCCCGCCGCCCTCCAACGAGATCCCCCCCGAAGACATTCCGCTCGAGGTCCTCTTCGAGGACGACGATCTGATCGTGCTCAACAAGCAACCGGACATCATCGTCCATCCCGCCCGAGCCATGAAGTCGGGAACCATCGTCAATGCCTTGAGCTGGCGGTTCCGCGAACGGAATTCCGGAGCCCTGTCGACCGTGGGCGAGGAATTCGCCCGACCGGGCATCGTGCATCGGCTCGACCGCTTCACCACCGGCGCGATGGTCGCCGCCAAGAGTGACACCGCCCACTGGCGACTCGGCCACCAGTTCCAGAACCGGACGGTCGACAAGCGATACCTCGCGGTGGTCCACGGCGTGATCAAGCGAAAGCAGGATCTGATCGACCTTCCCCTCGGCCGACATCCGAGGATCTTCGATCGGTATGCCGTCCGTCACGACGAATTCGGAAAGAGCGCTCGAACCATCTACCGCGTTCGTGAACGGTACGACGGCTACACCCTGGTGGAACTCGAGTTGCTCACCGGACGCACCCATCAGATCCGCGTGCATCTCTCGGAGATCGGACACCCGATCGTCGGCGACGACTACTACCGGGGTCGTCGTCTCTCCTGGGGAATGATCGTGCCTCGAGGCGATGACGAGCCCGATCGAAAACCCGACGAACCGCTGATCGCTCGCCAGGCCCTGCATGCGGCTCGACTCGAGTTCGAGCACCCGATAGCCGGCGACCGCCGCGTCTTCGAAGCCCCACCCTGGCCGGACATGCGGAGCCTCGTCCGTCTCCTGCGGCGACATCGCGATCCTGAATCCATCGACACCCCCGGCGTGCTGGTCGGACTCGATGTGTTCGACGACGACCTCAGCGAAGCTTGACCAGGGCGAAGGCGGCCATCGAAAGCACGATGGTGATCAGCCAGAACCGGGTGACGACCTGCTGCTCGCTCCATCCACCCAGATGGAAGTGATGATGGATCGGACTGCAACGGAGCAGACGGATCCCCTTGCCGGTCCGGATGCGGGTGAACTTGAACCAACCGACCTGGACCACGACGCTCGCGAGTTCGAGGAAGAAGATGCCGCCGACCAGCACCAGCACGATCTCCTGACGAAGCGCGACCGCGAGATAACCGAGCAGACCCCCGAGAGCGAGGCTGCCGGTGTCTCCCATGAACACCTTGGCCGGACTGGAATTGAACCAGAGGAAACCGAGGCACGCTCCCGCCATCGCTCCGGAGACCACCATCAGGTCCGGCCCGTTCTCCACGCAGGGAATGCTGAGGGTCGAGGCGGAATCACGGAAGGTCCCCAGTCGAGCGACGATCATGAAGGCGATCGCCCCGATCGTCATGACCCCCGCCGCGAGTCCGTCCATGCCGTCCGAGATGTTCACCGCGTTGCTGGTTCCGGCGATGACCAGCGTCCCCAGCAGGACGAAGACTCCGGCCCCGAGAACGAAGACCCCCGGATTGAGGGTCAGGGCCGGGAGCATCGAATCCACCCCCTGGGTCGCCCCGGGCTCGAAGGTCCGCTGGAACGGCAGATTGAGCACCCGGGCGGCGGACTGGATGTCGACGTCGGGATCGATGGTGGCCTGGGCGAACAGGACCCACGAGAACATCGCGGCGAGTCCGATCTGGAAGAGCAGCTTCTCCCAGGGTCGAAGACCATCTCGCGATCCGGGACTCCGACGCGCCGTGGTGAGTTTGAGCCAGTCGTCGGCCATCCCCAGCAGGCCGAAGGAGATCACCACCGCGAGCGCGAGGTGGATGTAGCGTTCCCGGAGGTCCGCGAGAAAGAGAACCGTGAGGACGATCGCTCCACAGATCAACACCCCCCCCATGGTCGGCGTGCCGGCCCGGGACCTCATCAGTTCATTGACATCGGCGTTGTGGAATTCCGGTGCGTCCCCCACCTTCTGACGGACCAACCACCGAATCGTCCGCGGCCCGAAGGCCAGCACGAGCCCGAACGAGATCAAGACCGCGAGGAATGCCCGGAACTCGACCTGATAGAAGACCTGAAGCACCTTCATGAGACCGGTGCTTTCCAGGGGTTCCTGGAACTGCTTGATGAAAAAGGGAATCAACCTGTGCCCTCCCGTCGAAGCTTGATCGCTTCAACGACCTTCTCAAGTCCCACGCCGCGGGACGCCTTCACCAGAACCGCATCACCAGCCTCGACCATCGAGGCCACCTGCGTCGCCGCCTCCGCGGCATCATCCAACACTTCGATCGAGCCGACGAACCCGGCGGCCCGGGCCCCGACCGCGATCTCATCGCCGCCACGGTCTCGCACGATGAACAGGTGCGTGAGGTTCGCGTCGGCCGCGCACGCTCCGATCTCCTGATGGAGCGTCGCCTCCCCGGGACCGAGTTCCAGCATCGCACCGAGAACGGCGATCCGTCGGGAATCCCCGGCGATCGAAGTCTCGACCACCTCCGAAAAGGCCTCCAGCGAGGCACGCATCGACTCCGGATTCGCGTTGTACGCGTCGTCGAGCACCAGGACTCCATCAAAGTTCCGGCGTGCGAATCGCATCGCGGGGGGGCGGATCGACCGGAGACCGCGAGCGATGTCCGCGTCCGTGACGCCCAGGTGGCGAGCGGTCTCGATCGCGGCGACCGCATTGATCGCATGATGTCGCCCGTCCAACGCGAAATCGGCCTCGAAGTCCCCCACTCGGATTCGTTGTCCCCCCGAGGCGAGGGGGACTCGACCTTCGAGGCGTCGCGCCGCGGATTCGTGCTCGCCGTAGGTGACGAGTTTCAGCCCGGTCGCCCGACGGGACGCGAGTTCCGCGTCGATCGCCGGTCGATCCACGTTCACCAGGCCGAGCGTCGCGCCGTCGAGAATCGTCGCCTTCTCCGCCGCGACCCCTGATTCCGATCCGAAACCTTCGAGGTGGGCCCGTCCGGTGCCGGTGAGGATGGCGATCTCGGGACCCGCGATCCCTACCAGGTGCGCGATCTCCCCGGGACCGCTGGTTCCCATCTCCAGGACCACCCAGGCATCGTCGGAAGAGGCCTCGAGAATCGTGATCGGCACTCCGAGATGATTGTTGAACGAGCGGATGCTCGCGGTTCCGGGGCCGAGCGAGACCAGCAGTTCCTCGAGGATGGCTCGGGTGGTGGTCTTTCCCGCGGATCCGGTGATCCCGATGACCGTACCCTCGAACGTGGCTCGATGATGTCGGGCCAGGCGGGCGAGGGCATCGATCGGATCCGCCACCACCAGGAGGGGAATGCCCCCGTGAATGATCTTCCCGGCCTCGAACTCCGCCGCCCCCACCATCGCGGCCACGGCCCCGGCCGCCACCGCGGCGTCGAGGTGATCATGACCGTCGTGTCGATCGCCTCGGATGGCGACGAACAAACGCCCGGAAAGATCGTCCCGGGTGTCGGTGCCGATTCCATGCACCGGGATCGGTACTCCGGAAGACGCTTCCGAGGTGATGAGCCGACCGTCGACGACCGTTCCGATCTCCTGGAGATTCGACTGGATCATCCATCCCCCCCGTCTCGGGCACGCCGACGAGCCAGGGCGGCGGACGCGACCGTTCGATCGTCGAAAGGCCGGCGTTCGGAACCGATGATCTGATAGGTCTCGTGGCCCTTTCCCGCGATCACCACGTGATCGCCCGCACCCGCTTCGAGAATCGCATCCTCGATCGCGGTCGCCCGATCCACTTCGCTCCGGGTCCGTCCGCGTTCATCCGGTCCGGCTCCCGCCAGCACCTCCGCCACGATGGCCGCCGGATCCTCGGTCCGGGGATTGTCGCTGGTCACGATCACCCGATCGGCCACGTCCAGGGCCGCCCGCATCATCCGAGGCCGCTTGGTCCGGTCGCGATCACCGCCCGCCCCGATGACCGCCACGAGCGCGGAATCGGCTCGGACCGAGGGACGCACCGCCGCGAGGACGGTCCGGATCGCCTCGTCGGTGTGGGCGTAGTCGACGTAGACCCGGATCGAATCGTCGGGACGGTGGACCGGCTCGAGTCGACCGCGGGGGGCCTCGATCGACTGAAGAGCCTCGATCGCCGCGGCGGGATCGGCTCCCAGTTCCATCGCGGCGAGCAGGGCCGCGGTCAGGTTGAAGGCGTTGTGGGTGCCGACCAGCGGCACTCGTCCCTCCATCGGAGCGGCCCCGAGGCCCGTCCATCTCAGATCCATCCCCCGATCGTCCACCTCCACCAGTTCCACCGAAACGAACCGATCCACGAGTCCGCTCGCCTCGGATCCGGGGATCCGCTGCATGGTGATGCCCGTCCGGCGGGCACCGCACGATTCGAGCATGGTGGCGGCGGCGGGATCGTCGAGATTGACCACCGCCAGTGATTCCTTGGAGAGTCCGGTGAACATCGACGCCTTGGCCGCGGCGTAGGAGGCCATGGTTCCGTGGTAGTCCAGGTGATCTCCACTCAGATTGGTGAAGATCGCCACCTGGAAATCCAGATCCGCCACCCGTCCCTGGTCGAGCGCGTGGCTGGAGACCTCGATCGCCAGGCTGCCGCACCCCGTTTCGACCATCCCGGCGAGGATCTCGACCAGTTCCAGCCGTCCGGGTGTGGTCACCCGCGCCGGGCGGGACCGACGTCCGTCGTGGAGTTCGTTCGTGCCGACGAGTCCGCAGGGACCGACCGTGCGATCCACCAGTTGGCGGACGATGGTGGCGATCGTGGTCTTGCCATTGGTGCCGGTGATGCCGACGGTCCGGAGCTTCCCGGCAGGGTGATCGCACCGGGTTCGGGCGATCGTGACGGCCGCTTCCAGCGGATCCTCCGCCGCGAGTCCCACGGCCGGGCCGAGCCCGGACCGGATCTCGGCGTCTTCAAACGCCGTCGACGGTGCCAACACCGCGACCGCGCCGCGTTCCACCGCCTGGCCGATGTGCCGGATTCCCTCGGTCACCGATCCGCCACGGGCGACGAAGAGATCTCCCGGCTCGACCATTCGACTGTCGTCGACCAGCCGGCGCACGGTGCAGCCCTCCGGGGTTCCGGTCACGACCTCGACCCCGGGGTCGGTCATCGATCGGGCCACGGTCTCGAGGATCGCCTCCAGAGAGTCGTCGGCGGACATGCAGGTTCCTTGCGGTGAAGTCTTCCCCGAAGCATCGACGGAACCCCCCGTCGGACTCCAATCGCCGCCTCCCCGGGAAGTCAGGACTCCGGGCGATGGACGAACATCGCGTCGCCGTAACTGAAGAACCGATACCGCCGATCCATCGCCGCGGCGTAGATCCGATGGAGTCGTTCCATCCCCGTCATGGCCCCCACCAGGGCAAGCAGGGTCGAGCGAGGCAGGTGAAAGTTGGTGAGCAACGCATCCACTCGTTGGAATCGATGACCGGGCTGGATCAGAAGCTCGGTCGACCAGATCCGCGGGGCCGCGTCCTCCCCCACCGGGACCGGGGATTCGTCCATCGACTCGAGGGTCCGGACGCTCGTGGTGCCGACCGCGATCAATCGCCCGGTTCCCGCTCGTCGATCCCGCTCCGCCGAACGCAGGGCCTCCATGGCCTCCGGATCCACCACGCACCGTTCCGCATGCATGGGGTGTCGATCGAGATCCTCCTCCTCGACCGGTTTGAACGTCCCCGCCCCGACCTCCAGCGAGATGCGGATCACCCGCCCCCCGAGGCTCCGGATCTGATCGAAGAGTTCTGGCGTGAGATGAAGACCTGCGGTCGGAGCCGCCACGGAATTCGTTCGTCCCTCATCGCCCGCGAACGTGGTCTGGTAGCGGGCCTCGTCATGCGGATCCCGCTCCGGGAGACCCCGGTCCCGCCTCGCCTTCAGGATGTACGGCGGCAGGGGTGTCAGGCCCGCCTCCGCGTGCAGCCGCGGGACCAGATCGGCCACCGGACGATCCGGGTGCTCCGGATCATGCAGTCGCACCAGGACCCGTCCTTCCTCATCGACGGCCTCCACCCGCAATCGGAGGGTGAGGTCCCGCCCATCATGATCAAGCAGCACCAGATCATGTCCTTCGCGAAGACGTCGACTCTTGCGCAGCATCGCCCACCACCGACCCGGCCCCTCGGGTTCGGCCAGCAGGCCATCGAGCAGACCGCCGGTGTCATGCCGCCGACACCTGATGCGGGCCGGAACCACCCGGGTTCCATTGACCACGAGGCGATCGCCGTTCCGGAGCAGGCTCGGCAGGTCAGAGACCGTCCGATCCCGCAGTTCCAAGCCAACGCCATCGTCGACTCCCTCGGGTGGCAGTCGCACTTCCAGCAGCCTCGCCGACTCGCGCGGCTCGGCCGGCGAAGTCGCGATCAGCGCAGGATCGAGTCCAAAGTCGAGTTCGTCGGTCCGGAGTCCCATCGAACCACGATCGTAGTCGGCGACGGCCTCTCCGGTGCGGTTGCGAGAGCTCAGGCGGCTTCACGGCGGGTTTCAGCATCCCCGAACCAGGCGTTGGCCCCGATCCAACCCGCACCGCACTCGCTGCATCGCCACGAGCGGACCGCGCGAGGCTCGATTCCCGGAATCACCGAGTGGCGGGTTGGAGCGTGGTGACCACAGCACCCGCACCGCTCGAGTCGGAGGACCAACTGGGAAGATCCGTCGCGAACGATCCGAAACCAACCCACGATCGCCACCATGCTCACGCCGCCACCGATCATTCCCAGTCCCATCAGCAATGGCAGCGGCGAGGGAACCAGGTCGTCGGGCACGCAGACAAGGACCGCCACCAGCAACAGGATCGATCCGCCTACCGCGCCGATGCGATTGATCTGGACCGCCCCCAGAAGCTCATGGACGATTCCGCGCAGCACCCATTTCCGTTCCCGACGATCCAGACGCGAGAAGATCTCCCGCGGGGACGGGGTCGGCGGAATGAGAAACGGCGAGGAATAATCGTTCGAGTCCATCCGCCAAACATCGAATCCCGTCGCTCGGGGCACGAATTCGACTCCGCTTCCACCCCGAATCGAAGGTGGTCTGGAGGAATCAGACGGTCTGGGAGACTCGATCCGCGGTCTCGCCCGGCCCCGAGCCCGTGGAGGCGAGAAACGGACCCCGCGGCTCCTCCAGCAGGGCCGGCAACGGGGCGAGGTCACGGGACCGAGGCTCGAGAAACGGGACCAGTTCGGCGGGCAGTCGCTTCAACCCCCGGCGGGCCGCCTTCTGAATCGCGTAATGCAGAGCCTCGTCCCGGCGGCGCCGGACCGCCTCGGTGAGGTTGAGGTTCAAGACGATCATGGTCTCGAAGGACCATCGCCACGCGTGATATTCCTCGAGACAGCGAGGCCGGTAGGTTCCGAATCCGATGGCGTGATGTCCGATCTCGTGCAGGAAGACCGCACAACTCATCGGCCCCCGGGGATGAGGGGACTCGATCAATCGAGCCATCGAGCCGTCCTTGTAGTGGACCTGCCAGGCGCAGCCGCTGGTGCTTGATCGCCAGCGAACCACCCGGATGCCGTAGCGACGTTTCATGTCGACCACGAGTTCCTCGTACCGAGCCTTCATTCCATTCGAACGAGCCGGTCTCGCGGACGCGTTCGAACGGACCGACGGCGTTCCGGCCGCGGGGGGAACGGGGGCGATGACCTCGGACTTCGACGCCCGTGCCCTGGGACTCGATCCCGGTCGGATCAGATCCCACAGGGTCGAAGGAAACCAACGAGCCGGACGCTTTGAGGGAGGGTCACTCAACGCGCCGCCGCACCAACCACGGGCCGAAGGATCGTCCCTTCAGGAAGCGGACGTCCACGGTGAAAGTCATCCCAGGTCAACACTCGGCCGCCGGCGATCTGGACCTCCAGCAATCGGACGATTCCCCGACCGCAGGCCACCAGGCCGTGCTCATCCACCGAGCCGACCGGGCGATCCGAGATCACATCCTTCGAATCCACCACCATTCGATGGATTCGAAGTCGTTCCGGCCCGGACTCCCCTTCGGGAATCGAGACCGCGACCTCGCAACCGGGCCAGGGCACGAGCCCGTGGGCCATGGCACGGACCGTGGTGGCGGGCACCGAGAAATCGATCGTGGCATCCTTTCGTGCGAGTTTGGCGGCCTGGGTCACCAGGGCTTCGTCCTGGGTCACCGACTCCGTCCGACCGTCCTCGAGACGGCCAAGGACTTCCAGGACCGCTTCGGGCCCGAGGGCCGCGAGCCGATCGTGCAACTCCCCCGCGGTCTCCCCCGGATCGATGGGGGTTTCCCGGAGGGCGTGAACCTCGCCCGCATCCATTCGGTCGGCGAGAGAGATCACGCTGATGCCCGAAACCCGATCGCCCGCCATCATCGCCCGATTGATCGGGGCCGCGCCTCGCCATCGGGGAAGAAGCGACGCGTGCAGGTTGATCGCGAATCGATCGGCGAGAAGTCGCGTCCCCAGCTTCTGGCCGAAGGCGATGACCACGAGGGCATCGGGACGAGCGGCGTCGATCGCGGCGAGGGCCTCGGCCTCGTTGACCGACTCCGTCCGATGCAGGATCGCGGCGGCCAGCCCTCCCGTCCCGGATTCCTGATCTTCGAGGACCCGAGCGGCGATCGGAGTCGGCGTCTCACGCCGCCCTCGACCCGCGCGGCGGTCGGGCTGGGAGACCACCAGCGGCACCTCGTGGGACGCGGCGATCGCGTCCAGCGTGGGCAGGCCGAAGGCACCGGAACCAAGAAAAACGACTCTCATTTCCAGCCACTCCTTCCAGTCGGAGATCAGACGCCGTTCGATGCCTCGAACGCCGCCCGCATCTCCTTCAGGGTGCGACGGTGAACCAGACGATCCTTCGGGCTCATGCGATCGACGATCAACACGCCATCGAGATGATCGAACTCGTGCTGCCAGACTCTCGCGGGAAAATCGTCGTTTTCGAGGGTGAAACGCTCGCCATCGAGATTGGTGGCGGTGATGCGGACGGATTGCGGGCGACGAACCATCACCCGGACGTCCGGAATGCTGAGGCAGCCCTCCTCGAATGGAAGAAGATCACCGGAAGTCTCCAGAACCGGGTCAATGAAGACCGTCGGCTCCGGAGTGTCGGCCTCCCGTGGATCGGCCACGAACATCCGAATGGACTCGCCCACCTGTGGTGCGGCAAGACCGACTCCCTCGGCCTGATACATCGATTCGATCATCCGGGCCGCCAAAACCCGAACCCCATCGTCAATCTCCCCGATCAACCCGGCCTTTCGGGCCAGTACGGGGTGGGGATACCGGACGATGTGGAGGGGTTCGTGTGCCATGACCCGAAAATGGTAGCCGAGGCGTCCTCATCGGAACGACGCCCCCCGCACCATTGACCCGCTTCCCGAGGTCGAGGTACCCTGTCAGGTTCGGATCGACCGACGTTCATCCGGTGATCGACGCGACGAGCGTGACGCCGGATCCGGGATCTCCCTCGCGAAGGAGCGACGCGTGGCGCTGTTCGGCAAGAAGAAGAAGAACGAGGATGCAGGTGCCGGTGACGGAGGCGGGTGGCAGCCCGAGCCTCACAAGGCCGCCAAGTTCTTCGAACACGCTCGTACCGTCGCTCAGACCGGAAACTTCTCGTACGCGATCGACCTCTACGCTCGAGGCATCAGATTCGACCCCGGCAACATGGACGCCCACCAGGCGATCTACGAAGCCGGCATCCGACACCTGCAGTCGGGAGGCAAGGCCGCCCCGAACAAGGAAGTCAAGGCGATCGACGGCCCGAACCCCGCCGATCGAATGGCCGCGTACGAATTCGCCTGGGCGCGAGACATCAACAATCTCTCGATCGCGATGAAGCTCATCGTGGCCGTGGGCAAGGTGGGCGAAGACGAGTTCGGTCAATGGCTGGCCCCCCGCCTCTTCGCGATGATGACCAAGGCCAAGAAGCAGAACAAGAATCTCTGGGTCCAGGGGAAGGACGCCTTCACCGGCGTCGATGCCTGGAAGGAAGCCTTCGCCGCGGCCGAGAAGGCGATTGCGCTCGACCCCACCGACAGTGAACTGATCTCGGAGCTCAATGAACTCAGTGCCCAGCGGGCGATCACCGAGGGCGGCTTCAATCAGTCGCGGGACGGTGACTCCGGTGACTTCCGCAAGCTGATCCGTGATGCGGACAAGCAGAACGAACTCGAGGATGACAACAGCCTCGCCGGCGGCGCGGGTGCCGATCGCGCGCTGGAACGCGCCCGAACCGATTTCGAAGAGAACCCCGAGAGCCCGGAAGCGGTCAACAAGTACGCCCAGCTCCTTCGTCGACGAGACACCGCCGAGGATGATGCGATCGCGATCGACGTCTACACCAAGGGCTTCGAATCCACCGAGCAGTACCGGTTCCGGATGAATGCCGGCGACGTCCGCATGGGTCGCATGACCAAGAATCTTCGAAAGTTGATCGAAGCGGACGCCCAGTCCGAGGAGGCCGTCGCGCTCAAGGCCGAACTCCTCGAACTGAGATCGCTGGAATACAACGAACGGGTCTCGAAGTACCCGACCGACCGCGGGATCAAGTTCGAACTCGGGCTCATCGAGTTCGAACGCGGGCATCACGAGGACGCGATGTCGATGTTCCAGCAGTGCAAGGACGAAGCGAAGTACCGGACCCGAGCGACCCACATGCTCGGGAAGTGCTTCTCGCACGAGGGTTGGCACCAGGAAGCGGTCGGCGAGTTCCGGGAGGCGCTCGAGCGAATCGAAGGAACGGAGCAGGAACGGGAACTTCCGATCCGCTACGACCTGATGCTGAGCCTGATCGATCTCGCCCGGGACAACAACTCCATGGAAGAGGCCCGGGAAGCGGCCGAGATCTGTTCCGCCATCGTGCGGAAGGACATCGGCTACCGCGACATCCGCGTCAAGCGGAAGGAAGTCGACACCCTGGTCAAGGAAATCGACGCCTGAGCCGCCCGGCCTCCGCCCTCGCGGTGGTTCCGGCCCGCATGGCCTCCACCAGGTTCCCCGGCAAGCCACTCGTGGCGGAAACCGGGCGCCCCCTCGTGCTGCACGTCGCCGACCGCGCCGCGCAGGCCGCCAGCATCGGCCGCGTCATCGTGGCCGCCCCCGACCCCGAGATCATCGCCGTCGCCGAGGCCGATGGAGTCGAGGCGATGCTGACCCGGGAGGATCATCCCAACGGAACCAGCCGGCTCGCGGAAGTGGTGGAACGCCTCGGCCGTGACTTGACCCCGGATTCCGTGGTGGTGAACGTCCAGGGCGATGAACCGGAACTCGATCCCGGCACGATCGACGCCGTGGTCGACGCCCTGATCCGGGATCCGGAAGCGGACATGGCCACCATCGCGGCCCCCTGGGACCCCCGGGACGATCCGGAAGATCCCGCCGTGGTCAAGGTTGCGGTCGGTCGAAACCGGCGAGCCCTGTATTTCAGTCGAAGTCGGATTCCCTTCGTACGGGAACCGGCGGATGCAGAGGCGGAAACCGCCCTTCCGCTCCGCCATGTCGGTCTCTACGCCTATCGACGATCCTTTCTGCCACGGTTCGTGGGCTGGTCGGCATCGCCCCTCGAGGAACTCGAGAGCCTCGAACAACTCCGCGTGCTCGAAAACGGCGGTTCGATCGCGGTCGCGATCCACCCGGCCAGCGGTGCGGGGATCGACACTCCGGCGCAGTATCAGGCCTTCGTGGCCCGATGGAAACGCGGTCCCGGCCGAGATTGAGCCCGCGGCTCCGACCCCGCGAACTTGGGGACGAAGCGACGACTTCCCGGTCCCGGGTTGAGCGGATCGGATCCGGCGCGGTAATCTCCCCTATGCCCCTTTCACCGATCCACCGTCACCCCGAAGCCGGAAATTCCGGCTCCGGTCACGCTCCGAACCAGGATCCCGACGACTCCGGGAATCGCCCGGATGACAGTGAAGCCTCGGACTCGGAGTTCCTCGCGAGTTTCGGTCGCAGTGACGCCTCCACCGAGTGGTACAGCCCCGAACCGGACGGATACGTGCCCGGCCGGACGAAGTTCGTGGTGGTGATCGGCACCGTGATGAGCGGTCTCGGCAAGGGCATCTTCTCCAGCTCCCTCGCGAAACTTCTTCAGGACAAGGGACTCTCGGTCGCCCCCATCAAGATGGAGGGCTATCTCAACATCGACAGCGGCACCCTGAATCCCTACCGCCACGGGGAGGTCTTCGTCCTCGACGACGGACTCGAGACCGACATGGATCTCGGCACCTACGAGCGGATGCTGCACCTGAATCTGAACCGACGGAACTACATCACCGCCGGGCAGGTCTACACCGAAGTCCTCGACCGCGAGCGCCGCGGCGGCTACCTCGGGCGCGACGTCCAGATGATTCCGCACGTGACCGGAGCCGTGAAGTACAAGCTGCGGGAACTCGCGATGCACGGTGGCCGGGACGGTGGTCCCGCAGACGTCGTCTTCGTCGAAGTCGGCGGAACGGCGGGTGACTACGAGAACGGGTTCTACATCGAAGCCCTGCGCGAACTCGCCTTCGAGGAAGGCCCGGGCTCCGCCTGCTTCGTCGCCCTCACCTACATCCTCGAACCCCAGATCCTCGGTGAACAGAAATCCAAGGCCGCCCAGCTGGGCATCAAGCGATTGATGGAAGCGGGCATCCAGCCCAACCTCGTCGCCTGCCGGGCGAAGAACCCGGTCAACGAGACGGTGATGGAGAAGATCGGCATGTTCTCGAACGTGCCGATGAACCGCATCTTCTCGATGCATGATCGCGACTCGGTCTATTCGATTCCCGAAGAGATGCGGAAGGCCAGCCTCGATCGCGAGATCCTGTCCATGCTCGAACTCCACGACCGGGTCGATCCCGTCCACGAAGATGAATCCCGACAGCGATGGAGCGGCTTCGCCACCCTCCTCCGCAGTTCGCGCAGTCGATCGATCACCCTTGGCATTCCTGGAAAGTACGCGGCCCTTCGCGACGCCTACGCCTCGATCGACAAGGCGATCGAACACGCGGGCATCCACTTGAATTGCAAGATCGACACCCAGTGGATCGACACTTCGGACATCGAGAACGCCAACGATGCCGGCACGGTGCTGGAGGGCATGGACGCGATCATCGTCCCGGGAGGATTCGGCGTCCGCGGCGTCGAAGGGAAGATCCGGTGCGTCGAACACGCACGCGTCAATCGCATCCCCCTGCTGGGCATCTGTCTCGGCTTCCAGGTCGCGGTCATCGAATACGCCCGCAACGTGCTGGGACTCGAGGATGCGGACTCCACCGAGTTCGCTCCGGATTCGACCCACGCTCTCATCTCGGAACTCCCCGACCAGAAGCAACTCGAAGGCATCATGGGCGGCACCATGCGGCTCGGGGCCCAGGACGTGACCCTCCTGCCGGGTTCCCTCGCGAGCTTCCTCCACGGCGGACACACCACCATCCGGGAACGCTTCCGCCACCGATTCGAGGTCGACCCCGCGTTCATCGAACGACTCGAGGAGAACGGCCTGCGATTCAGCGGCCGGCATCCGAAGCACCCGATCATGCAGGTGCTGGAACTGCCTCTGGATCGACACCCGTACTTCATCGGGGCCCAATACCACCCAGAACTGACCGGTCGGCCGCTGTCTCCCCAACCGCTGTTCATGGGCCTGGTGGCGGCCGCGATCGCCCGCGTGGATCCGGATTTCGCCTCTTCCGAGATCGGCCGACGCTGGGTCCGACACAGCAACGGCTGCACCACCCCCGCCTGATCCGCGGCCCGGGAACCCAAGTCCGGTATCGCTTCGCCGTTCCCTGGAATCGCCCCCCCGCACCGGAAGTGAGACGCCCCTCACGCCCCCACCGGCTCCTCGATCGGATTCCGTCTCGGAGTCTTGCTTGACGCCCGAACCAGTCGGGGTACCATCACCGATCCTCCAACGGGCTCAGACCGCCGGAGGTTGCAGGCGATGTAGCTCAGCTGGTTAGAGCGAAGGATTCATAAACCTTAGGTCGGCGGCCAAGGCGAGCATTCCCGTCCCGATGCTCAGGATCTTCCAGCGTCGACGCATCG
>NYWY01000048.1 GCA_002685335.1 Planctomycetaceae bacterium | reverse complement strand
CGTTCGATGCGACCCGCCAGTTCGTGCAACGTCGGACTGCTCACCAGCGCTTCCAGCCCCAGCGACGTGCCGAAGATCTCATGAACTCGATCGATGAGCCGCACCGCGAGCAGGGAAGAGCCACCAAGATCGAAGAAATCGTCGAAACGTCCGACCGGGTGCACGCCGAGGAGATCCGTCCACAACTCAGCGAGACGGGTCTCGATCATCGAGGCGGGTTCGACATGTTCCTGCGAACCCGACCTCGGAGTTCCGGAGACCACGGTGATCCCTTCCGCGAGACTCGCGTCGAAGGGAAGATCCGCAAGCGACGTCCTGGGATCCTCGAGAACGCACTCCAGCATCGCGACGAGGTTCGCCAGGAACGACTCGATGCGTTGCGGCGTGTACAGCGTCCGGTCGTACTCGATCCGGATCTGCATCGAATCGGCCTCTTCGATCACGCGGAGGCCGATCTCCTGGAAGGTGTTGAGGTGATGGTCCGGCACCAGCTCCACCGAGACGTCGGTGAACGCGAGACTGCCTCCGCGGCGGCGATCCTGAAAGGAGAAGAAGATCGGAACCGCGAGGCGCCGCCGGCCGATCCGCTGCAGACCCACCGCCTCCACCACCTGTTCGAAGGCGGTATCGATCCGTTCAGTCGATCGACGAACGGCCTCGTCGACCCGGGCCAGCACCGATGTGAAATCGTCTCCGGGATCGACCTCGACCCGGACGATCGACTCGTTGGCGAAGTTGCCGATCATTCGCTCGTGTTCCGTACGCGTCCGATTGGTGAGCGCGAGGCCGGTGATCGCCAGATCCTGTCCGGCCGCGCGGGCGACAAGACAGCTGAGGACCGCCTGGAGTATCTGCATCGAGCCGGTTCGCCATTTGCGCGCACGTTCTCCCAGTCGGGAGACCAGGAGGCCTTCGAGGACCCCACGAACCGCGTCGAACTCGACGAGGCGATCCCGGTCCCGGTCCTCGTCGGTCGGAAGGGCGCTGGCGGTCGTGCCCGGAGCGATCTCGGCTTGCCATCGCCCGATCTCTTCCCGGCACCGCTCGGATCCTTCCCAGTCCAGCATCGCCCGGGCGTGATCGCCGAATCGAGCGTTCTCGGGTTCGCGTTCCCGGAATCTCCCGTCGGCGGCGATCGCGTAGAGTCGGCCCAGTTCCTCCAGGAGCACGGAGGTGCTCCATCCGTCGACGACCAGATGGTGGCCGATGATCACGAGCAGGTGCGAATCGTCGCCCAGCTCGATGGCGATGGCTCGAAGCAGGTTTCCGGAGGCGAGATCGAACGACTCGCCGATGAATCGCTGCGATTCGGCATTCACTTCGTCCGAGGTGGCATCGATCATCGAACGACGCCTGATTCGGAACCGCCAGGGGGCGACGACGCGCTGCACGAGGTCGCCCTCGTGGGCGATGAAACTGGTCCGCAGGGACGGCTGCTGGATCACGAGTTCGAGGAAGGCGGACTCGAGGGCCGCGAAATCGACGGGGCCTCGCAAGCGATGGATCAGCCGGATGTGGTCGCCCGGATTCGTGCCGCCTCCGCGAATCACCTGAAAGCGCTGCTGGGTCCGGGTGAGGGGATGACCACGCTCCTCGGTGGCATGCTCGGCGAGCAGCAGATCGAGAAGATCCGCCTTTGCGTCGACCAGGCAATCGCGCAGGTCGACGCCGAGCACGCCTTCCGGGCCGGCGTGGTGGATCTCGCTCCCGACGTTCCAGATCCGGATGCCTCGGCGTCGAACCTCCGACAGCAGGGTCGCGGCCCGGTCGGACTGGGTTGCGGACGGCATCACAGCGTTCCTTCCTTCCACGAGAAGAACCGCGGAGGGTCGCCAGCCGGAATGCCCCCGCCCAGCATGCTGTAGACCAGACGGTCTCGCGCTCCCAGTCCGAGCATCGCCGGAAGCGGGCCGTAGTCCATCGAGCCGATCTGGGTGAAACCGATGTTCTCGCGGGGCCCCTCGGTCTCGAGGAGCTGAGCCATGAGGCCGGCCTCGATCAAGGCATATTCATGGGCCCGCGAACCGTACATGGGCTCGATCGCCTCCGCGCGGAGTGCGAACATCAGGGCGAAGGCACAGGATCGGACGATCGGACCGTTCACGAAGCGGTCGTAGAGTTCGGGACCGTAGTCGATGGCGTCGCCGAGTCGTCGCAACTGGTGGTCGTACTGATCGAGGTAGTAGACACCGCGTTCAAGACCCGCGATGCGTCCGGGGCGAGCGATCAGATAGGTCTGGACCGGATAGAGGCCGCCGGCCGATCCGTAGCGGAACTTCAACCCGTCCTCTCCCACGTTTGCAAGCGTCTCCAGGATCCGTCCGAGTCGATCGAACTCGAGTGGGTTCTGGTCGAAGAATCGATACGAGCGACGCCGGTGTGTTCGCTCACGCATCAGGATGGAATCGGGTTCACGTGCGAGCACGATGCCTTCGAGCGTGTCGGCATCCGGCCGGCGTCCCTTCCTCGCCCGCCTGAAGGCCTGCCGATCGGCGGGATCTCGGATCATCTCGATTTCTTCCTCGGACGTTCCGGAGGACGTGGTAGCTGCCGGCAACGATGACGGCGGCGACCCGAGCAGGCGGGCGATGCCCAGGGGCGTCGGATCACCGTAGACATCGTCGAGTTGGGGCCGCACTCCTCCGAGCGTGGTTTCGATGCGATTGACGATGCGAATCACATCCACCGAGTTGGCGCCGAGATCGATCAGATCGGCATCTGGATGGATTCCGGAGATGCCGAGCACGTCGGCCGCGATGGTCGCGATCGCGAACGCCTGGCGATCGTCTGTTTCAGTCGCCGTCGAGCGGACCGCGGCCTGATCGTACTCCACGGGCATGGAGACCCCGGACAAGGCTCCCGGTTCACACGCAGCGGCGTCGGGCATCACGGACCATTCGGACACCAGCGCGTCGAGATCCGCGGCGCGATCGACCTTGCCGTTCGCACTCGTCGGGATCGCCGCCACCCAATGCCAGTTCGCCGGGACCATGTAGTCCGGCAGGCGGTCCGCCACGTGGTTTCGAATCGCTTCGACATCGGGCTCGGCCTTCGACTGCGACGGGACGACGTAGGCGACGAGCTTTCGTTCACCACAGGGCGGACCGGCCGCCTTGACGATGCAGTTCGCAATGGCCGGATGCTCCAGGATGGCGTGTTCCACCTCGCCGATCTCGATGCGAAAGCCGCGAACCTTCACCTGCTGGTCGATTCGTCCGAGGAACTCGATCCGACCCTTGTCGTCACAGCGACCGAGATCCCCGGTGCGATAGATCCGATGGCCCTCCGGCGACGTGACGAAACTCGCGTTGGTGAGCACCTCATCCCGCCAGTAGCCCCGGGCGAGGCCGACGCCCCCGATGACGATCTCACCGATCTCGCCGGCGCCGCACTTGCGGAGCGAATCGTCGCGCACCTCGATGGTCTGCTGTCGCATCGCGCGGCCGTAAGGAATGCTGCGCCAGGACGGATCGACCGCCCCGACGTGGTGGATCACCGACCAGATCGCTGCTTCCGTCGCGCCCCCCATGCTGATGATCTCGACCCCTGGAATGGCCCGGCGAAGTTGATCGGGAAGCGGCGTGGGAATCCAGTCCCCACTCATCATGATGGTCCGCAGGCGGCAGGCTTCGGCCGTCTCGGGTCGGTTCTCGAACTGCTCGACCAGGAGCTGGGCAAGGGTGGGGACGCTGTTCCAGAGCGTCACATGATGGCGGGCGAGGAGCCTGGCCCAATCGGATGGATCCTTGGCCCGGGCGGGTGATGGAATCACCACGGCGGCGCCACGGGAGAGCGGGCCGAAGATGTCGTAGACGGAAAGATCGAAGGAGAGGGAGGAGACGGTGAGCAGGCGATCGCTGGACCGCACGTCGAGGCGGTCGTTCACGTCATCGATGGTGTTTCGGGTCGCCCGGTGGGTCATGGCGACACCCTTCGGTTCGCCGGTCGATCCCGAGGTGAAGATCACGTACGCGAGGTCGTCCGGATCCGCATCCTCGCGGAGCAGCCGCAGCGGTTCGTCGAGTTCGCCGGCCTGATCGACGTCGACCACCTCGAGGCCGGCGGGAAGATCGAGTACGGCCACCAGATCCGAGGTGGTGAGGACACAGGCGACCTCCCCCCGCTCCAGGATGTGACGGACCCGCGCGATGGGGATGGTGGCGTCGATCGGCAGGTAGGCCGCGCCGGCGAGCTGGATGCCGAGGGCCGCCACGATCTGTTCCCACCCCTTGTCCATCACGATCGCCACGAGCTCGTCTCGATCCACGCCGATGTCGTCGAGTCGCCGGGCGATCGCCATCGCCCGCCCCGCCATCTCGCGGTAAGAGAGAAGTCGATCGTCGGTGATGATCGCGGGGGCGTCGGGACGGTCGCAGGCGTGACGCTCGATGTCGTCGTGGAGGAATCGCGACTCGGTCCCTCGGGACTCGAACGCGGATGTACCCACGCTTCGGTCGGTGAGTTCCGGAAGGTTGGCCTCGTCGACGACCTGCTCCAGTGCCGACTCGAAATCACGGAACATCGCCGCAGCCAACGTCGGCGGTACGAGTTGGGTGGAATGGTCCCAGCTGCAGCACAGTTCGCCGCCGATCTCGAAGGCCTGACAGTCGATGCCGACCTGCGGGGTCTGGCTCTCTATCAGGATCGGCCGACCGATCCACGCGGTTCGCCACTCGGTGTCGGTCACGACCTTCGATCCGACGGTGCTGGTCAGAACGCAGGGCACGGCATTGGCCGGAAATCGACGTCCGGACGTTGCCAGGTCTCGCAGGACACGAACCCCGCTGTAGTCGCCGTGGGCGAGCAGCGCCTTGAGATCGGATCGGATCCTGCGAGCCAACTGGCCGACCTCCGGTCTCGAGGAACAGTCGACCGACAGAACCAGGGTCGACGTGTAGTCCCCCATGACGTTCTGATACCTCGCATCCCGGCCCAGTCGCTCGAAGATCGTAAGAACGAGATGGAATCGCGGGTCCGCCGACCACGAGGCCAGGACCCGCGAGTAGACCGCCGCGAGCAGTGCCGTGGGCGTGGCCTCCAATCGCTCCGCGAGTCCCACGAACGCACACCAACGCTCAGCGGAAAGGGTGGTGGCCAGCCGCGCGAAGCCGGGTCGTCGTTGCTCCCGGTCATTTCCCACGGGAAGCAGCGGAGGTGCGGGGATCTCTGGAAGTCGGGTCGCCCAGAACGCCTTCGATCCACGATAAGCGTCTGTTTCGCGAATGGCCTCGGCCGCCTCGAGGAAGTCGCCGAAGCCACCGCCGAGGGGCTCCAGATCGGCGCGCGGATCCTCGTAGAGGCGTCGCCAATCCCGATACATGACGCTCCGACTTCGAGCATCACAGGGGATCGCGTCGAAGCTCAGGAAGACGCGAACGAGTCGGTTGGTCAGACGGGCCGTGCGGACGCGCCACAACGGCCACGTGTCGGTGGGAAGCACCTCCCGGAGGTGGCGATCCCGAATGGCCTGGAGCCGATCCTCCTGTTCCGCCCGGTTGAGATTCCGCAGGTCGTCATGCGGAATCGCATGGAACGGCCGCTTGTCGTGAATGCGGATCCGACCCTCCGGCGAGACGACGGTCCGCAGCGCTTCGTGCCGAGCGACGACTTGGTTCCACGCTCGTTCGAACCTTCCGAGGTCGAGGTCGACGGACTCGATCTCCTCGAAGACGTGAGTCGAGAATCCACCACCGGCCACATCGTCCCGACGGCCGACCCAGTAGGCGGCCTGAATGTCGGTCATTGGGTGGTCACGGTGACCATCTGTCCTGGTGATCTTCCCCAAACTCATGACACCCAACTCGTTCGTGGACGAAGGCGACGACCAGGCCGACGGTCGCAACTGTCGCGTCACAGTATGACACAACCAGAATCGATATCAAAGGCCGCTTCGTCGAGTCGAGAATATCCGGGGCCCAGGAACGTCCGCGAAAAAGGGCTGTCGATCGGAAGGCCCGAGGCGGCCGGATGTTCAACGACGTCTCCAGCAGCCAGGCCCTGACCAGCGGCACGTTCACGGACAACTCGGCTTCTGCCTACGGCGGCGGGGAATACAACGACCGCAGCAGGCCGATCCTGATTGACTGTACGTTCACGGAATGCTGCCAGGTCGATCCACCACGGTCCATCATCCATCTCCGTGGGAACGACTATGACTCATCGTGCGATGACTGCCGAGGCAACGTCGACTGCCGCAACGATGCTGTCGACGCCGAGGATCTCGGGTATGTCCTCCTACGCTGGGGTGGCACGAACTATCCAGAATGCGATTTGGCCGGGGACGGTGTCATCCGCGCCGGCGACCTCGGCCTGCTGTTCGCAGCCTGAGACCCGTGCGACCAAGCCACGGCTCTGGTCCCTCGGAGAGTCACAACGCCAAGCACCGAAGCGCCGGCCGGCAACGGCACGGCGTTTCTTCTTGTCTTCTGCCAGGGTCACGCCGTGGATCTTGTGTCGGTGAAAGCCAGGTACGTTGCGACCAAAGACAGTTCTCACACGAGTCGACTCCGGGGGGGGGCTTCCTCCCCCGCTGCCGCCTGAATGAACGAACCGTCGCGAGGCCATTGACGCGTCCGGTGCCGAGTCCCTTCCAACACCATTCACCGAAGCTCAGGCGACGTGGCTTCGTCGTATGGCTTGAACCGCTTTAGAACGCTTGTCGTGTGCAACATCGACACTTGCCACACTCGACCCGCATTCTCGACACCGAGACGCGACTTCTTCGAAGCGGTGTGCATTTCCCAAGCTGAATATCGACGGTTCGATCCCGTTCATCCCGCTTTCATCCAGACGACGACCAGACGACCGCCCTTGGCACTTGCCGGGGGGCGGCCTTCGCTTGGGAAGAGTGACCGCCGGTTGGATGCGTTGACGCAGACAATGCGAAGACCGTTACAGTGCATCCGCATTCCTCTCAGTCATTGGAGGGTCTCCCGATGCTGAACCGACGCAAGCGACCGACGCGAAACAAGGGGGTGTACACCGGGTTCGAACGCCGGGATCTCCCCCTGCTGATCACCTACTCACGG
>NYWY01000047.1 GCA_002685335.1 Planctomycetaceae bacterium | reverse complement strand
CGTCCGAAGAAGGCGGCGCCGAGGACTGGAGTGCCTCCATTCGCATCCAGGGCATTGGGGTTCGCTCCGGCGTCGATGAGAATCTCGACCACCTCAAGCCTGCCGAAGTTCGCCGCGATGGCCAGCGGGGTCGCCGCGGCCATCGGATTCCGGGCGTCGACGTCGACGCCCTCGGCCATGCGGGCCTTCAGGGCGGTGATCTCTCCAGTGGCGGCCGCGGTCCAGATGTTGACCATGGGTCCAAGACGCTCCCAGCACCTTTTGCGCCCGATCTCCAGCGGCTGCCGTTCCAGCGGCATACCGAAGAGATCGGCGATCGCTTTCGTGAAATCCCAGGGGACGGACAGTGCGGTGAAGGTCGTGGTGCCATTCTCGTCGGCGAGCTCTGGATCCGCCCCGGCGTCCAGGAGGAGCTTCAGGCATTCGGGTCGTCCGAAGAACGCGGCCCCGAGGACCGCGGTGCTTCCGTTTCCATTGCGGGCGTCCGGAGCGGCGCCAGCCTCGAGGAGCATTTTGACCGCCGTGACCTGGCCGAAGTTGGCGGCGAATGCGAGGGGGGTCATGCTTGCGTCCGAATCGAGGGCGTTCACATCGGCACCATCGTCGAGCCGCACCTTGAGGATTCCGGTGTCACCGATTGCGGCCGGCGTCCAGAGGTCGACGATCGTCGAGCGACCGGCTGAGACCGAGGCATCGCCATTGGATGGGGTGGTCGAATCGGAGTCGCCGCAGCCCGCGATGATCGAGGTCAGGGCCAGAGTGACGATGGTGACACGGTTTCGCATGTAGACCGATGATCCTTGAGTGAGGGGGGAGTGCCGGCCTGAAAGAGCCGGGTCGAAGGCCCGTGCCCGTCGGTTTCACTTGCCGCCGGAATTGCGGCCACCCTTGGCGCCACCACCCGTGCGTTTGGAACCTCGTGCCTTCCCATCGGAGCGGGATTTGGTGTCTCCCTTGGCATCCCCCTTGCCCTCCGATTTATTCTCGGGCCGGAGTGTCCCCAGAGATTCATGCTGGGGGAGCGAGGTCACGAGCTCGGATCCGAGGATCGCGAGGAGTCGCCGGCCGATCTCGTCGTCGAGCCGATCGAATTGTTCGAAGCCGGGCTCTCTCCAGGTCTTGTCGCCCATGTCCTTGGCGCTTGCGAAGTCGTCCTCGAGCCCATCCACCATCGCCCTTCCCAGTCGGGGTTCAAGGACGATTCGATCTTCGATCGCCTGGGCCTGCAGTGACTCGAGTCGCTCGTCCACGTAAACTTGGAGCTCGAGGATCGCCTCGAGCGTGACCTCCGTCAACTCCGGGATCCGCATCGCCGCCTCGAGGGCCCGCTCGCACCAGCGACGACGCATCTGATCGGGAAAACCGTCACGGCGGGCGATTTCCAGGAATCCTGCGGCGAGGCTGGGATCCACCTCGACGAGGGTTTCGTGGATCTGCATCATCTGTCCGAGGATGGCGTCCCGAACGGCGAGACCGGATGCGATTTCACGGTCTGCAGCCGTCATCACGGCCCGGGAACGTTGGGACAGCCGCGCTTCATCGCCTTCGACCTCGGCGGCAAGCAATTGCGCCGCCTTGGCTTCTCGCTCGACCCGGGCCGCGGTTCGGGCATCGACGAGGTCGGCGATCAGGGCGTTGGCCGCGACCAGTTCCTCGAGGACCGAAGCTTCGGTCTCCTTCGGGAGTTCGGATCGCAGAACGGCCCGTTCCAGATCGATCTCGGCGCCTCCGAACCTCGCGTCGATCCGGCCGTGTTCGAGGCGGATGCGATCGAGCGCGGCCTGGATGTCCGACGCCATCGCGTCCGGCACCACGGATTGCAGGTTCGCTTCAAGGACCTGGCGGAGTTCGATGCGGGCCTGGCGGAGGGCGGCCATCATCGCCAGGAGTTCACGGGCGCTCGGGGCGCCTCCGTCGGCCTCGATCTTCGCGGTCAGGGCGGCGACGACTTCCCGCAGTCGTCCAACCCGACTCTGCAATGCCGTGATCTTTCGTTCCGCCCAGTCGGCGACCATGCCCGGGTCTCGTCGGCCCAGGCCGCTCTCGGCGTTCCAGACGTCCACGCGTCGGTCGATTTCCGCCCGGGTCAGCGGGATTTCGGGAATGAGACCCAGGGACTGTTCGATGAGGGCGAACTCATATCCGGACCGTGCGACGTCGAGCGACTCCTGGAACGCCGCGCTTCGGATCTCGAACTCCTGTTCGTAGTCTTCGAGCAGTGATTCGATCACCGCGACCAGTCCGGCGTCGTCGCCGACGACCGCCGCGAGCGGTGCGATGTCCCGGGACACGAACTCCGGTCGAAAGAGCGTGGTGAAGTCACCACCGTCGGGGACCAGGAAGCGGGCGAAGGTCATGCCTCCACGTCCCTTGCCATCCTCCTCCTGCTCATCCTCCCCTTCATCCTCCTTGGCGTCGCCCTTCCCCTCTCCGTATTGGAATTCGAGGATCTCGAAGTACAGGTCGCGGGCGGCGTCGTCCTCGAGAAGCCCGAACAGTCTGGCAGCCTTGATCTCTCCACCAAGGTCTTGAATGCCCTGTTTGGCTTCCTCTTCTGAGAGGCCCGACCCGGGGGGGGCGCTGGCTGCCATGGCGATGCTGGACGCGAGGGCGGTGAAGATCATGGTGCCGACTGATCGCATGTGAGCCTCCTGGCCGGGCTCTTCAGGAGCCCTGTTTCTTTGAGTGCAAGTATTGAAACGCTTCTGGGCGAGGCGTGTTGCTCGAATTCGAACGAACTACGAAAAAAATCGTGCGTTGGCCGGGCGCGGTCTCGGCAAGGCCTCTCGGGCGGGCGAGAGGTATGTCACGCAGCGTCGGAGGATGGATCATCCGAACGACTGGCGGCGCTCTGATCCGCAGACTTCTTCGGCGTCCTTCGAACGGCGCGGTACCACCACACGGCGGCGACCAATCCGCAGGGAATCACGGCCGCGGCTTCCGCCACGCTTTCGACGATCGCCAACTGCTTGAACGTGGCGTCGAGGGCTTCGCCGTCGGTCGGGGTCGCGAGGTAACCGGCGAGGAGGCTGACCGCAGCTTCGCGGAAGCCGATTCGGCCGAGTGGATTCATGGCCACCACGAGGGCGGCGACCGCGATGATCAGGAGGTCGCCGGATCCGAGTTCGATGCCCAGAATCTTCGCGGCGATCGCGATTCGAGCCGTCCACATCCAGAGGTCGATGGTTCGCAGCATCAGCCCGGCCGAGAGCCAGCCTCGGTGGGTGAGCATCGGCAGGCTTCCGGGGATGAACCGTTCGAGGGGTCCTGCCAGCAGGGGAAGTCGGAAGAGGAGTGGGGCCCCCGCAACCAGGACGAGGAGGGGAACGGTGAAGATCGCCAGCCAGACGGGGTCGAGAGAGGGATGGATGATGGTCGCGCCAAACGCCGCCCCCATCACCGCCAGCATTGCAAGACTCACGGTGCCGAACCACGCCATGATCAGGAGGATCTTCATCCGATCGACTCGGAGGTGATAGATCACCCGGCTCAGCATTCCGATCCTGACCGGGGCGTAGTTCAAGAGCCCCGAGGTGAAGTTCACCCCTTGAAGCACCCAGAATCGTTCGCGTCGGACGGGACGGATCGTGGTCCAGAACAACGCGCCGTTGGCGAGCTGGCTGCCCAGCGAGGTTCCGATCATGGCCACCACCAACCAGGGGCTCGCGGAACGGATCCGTTCCCACCCTTCCTCGCCACCACTCAGGGCGCCTTTGACACACCAGCCGACCAGCAGCAGGCCGATCGCGAAGCCCACGAGTTGAAACACCAGTCGGCGACCACGAGGCATGCGGGGAGGGTTGTCGCCGGCGTCGCGGTTCATGCCGAGTCCTTGCGGTGTCGCCGGGTCCGTCGCCACTCGCGGATCATCGCGTTGACCGCGGCGACGCCGTCTCGAAAACCGATCTTCTTCCCGTCGGAAAAGGATCTTGGCTCGTACGAGACCGACGTTTCCATGATCCGGGCTCCATGTCGGGCGAGGGCGGCGGTGATCTGGGGTTCGATGGCGAAACGATTCTCATCGAGGTCGGGAAGGACCTTTTTCAACATCGGCACCCGCATCACCTTGTAGCAGCACTCCATGTCCGAGATGGAGAATCCAGTGAAGAGGTTGGAGATCCGGGTCAACGTCTGGTTCCCCAGCCGGTGGATCCGTCGGATGGCGGTGTCTCGGTCACCGGACCAGCGATTGCCGAAGGCTCCGTCGACCCGGGGTGCCGCCTCGATGATCTCCGTGATCATCCGCGAGAGATCGGCGGGGGCGTACTCCAGATCGGCATCCTGCACCCCGACCAGATCGTCGTCGCCTGCGGTCTCGATGATCGACGCGAAGCCGGTTCGCAGGGCGGCACCCTTTCCCCGATTGACGTCGTGTCGAATCAGTCGGAGGTCGAGAGAATTCCGAGCCTCCGCGAGATCTTCGGAGGCGCGGGACGCCTTCTCATCGCTGCCGTCGTCGACCAGGACCACGCTCGCCGCCCAGCCCTCGGGCCATTGGCAGGCCTGGAGGCGGTCGACGATCGTGTTCAGGGTCGATTCCTCGTTGAGAAAGGGAATGACCAGGTGCAGGACGGGCACGGCATGCTCCGGCGGGCGTCGCCGCGGGGTCAGTCGTCGGTGCGTTCGTCCTCGCCGGCCACGGTGTTTCGCATCGCGGTATCGGCGATCACGTTCTGCATCCGGTAGTAGTCCATGACTCCCAGGTGACCGTCACGGAATGCGGCTGCCATCGCCTTGGGAACTTCACTCTCGGCCAGAATCACCAAGGCTCGGTTCTTCGCGGCGTCCGCGTTGTGCTCGGCTTCCTGAGCCACGGCGAGAGCGCGTCGTTGTTCCGCCTCGGCCTGATATCGCTTGGTGTCGGCCTCGGCCTGGTCGGTCTGGAGCTGGGCGCCGATGTTGGCACCGACGTCGATGTCGGCGATGTCGATCGAGAGGATCTCGAACGCGGTTCCCGAGTCAAGTCCCTTCTGAAGCACGGTCTTGGAGATCCGATCCGGATTCTCCAGCACCTTCTTGTGACTCTCGGCGGAACCGATGGTGGAGATGATGCCTTCGCCGACGCGAGCGATGATCGTCTCCTCGGTCGCACCACCAACCAGCCGCGCGATGTTCGTACGGACGGTCACCCGGGCTCGAGCGCGGAGCTGGATGCCGTCGCCGGCGACGGCGTCGATGGTGGTCCGGGCGGAACCCGGACTCGGGCAGTCGATCACCTTCGGGTCGACCGAGGTCCGGACGGCTTCGAGGATGTCCCGGCCCGCGAGGTCGATCGCGGTCGCTCGGTCCCACGGAAGATCGATCTTCGCCTTGTCCGCGGCGATCATGGCTCGAACGACTCGTTCGATGTTGCCACCGGCGAGGAAGTGGGCTTCGAGCGGGGCCGCCTTCAGTTCGAGGCCGGCTTTCTTGGCCGAAATCCGGTTCAGCACGATCGCGGAGGGTTGAACCTTCCGGAGTCGCATCATGAAGAGGTCGAGCAGGCCCACGGGGGCGCCCGAAACGACGGACTGGATCCAGAGACCGACGAATCGACCCAGTACCGCGATGGCGATGAGCAGGACCAGTCCGACAACACTGAGAGCGACGATTTGCCAGGTGGGCATGGGGGGACTCCGAAGACGAGAAGACGGCAGTCTACGTCCGATTCAACGGCGAGGCCGAACCTTGATCTGGTCATCGACGATCTCGACGATCTCGACTTCGACGCCTTCCTCGATGACTCCGGACTCGGCCAGGGCGTCGCGGCGATGATCGTCGATGCGAATCACGCCGATCGGACGGAGCGGGGTCACGGTGGTGGCCACCCGGCCGATCATCGATTCTTCGCGGGCGACGGCCTCTCGGCGATCGGCGGCGAGTTCGGCTTCCACGCCTTGTTCATCACGACCCTCGGCGTCCACCGCATCGGTTCCTCCCAGGATGAGCCGGCGCCCGATCGGACTCTGGGACCAGAGTTTGACGCCGTAGACGAGGAGAAAGGGCGTGGCGATCAGGTACGTGAGGATCGCGAGTCCACCGGCGCTGCCGGAATACTGGAAGAACGCGATGATCGAACCGACGGCGGAGATGCCGCACAGGATCCCGACCATTCCGGCCGTGGGGATGAAGATCTCCACCGCGAAGAGGATGAGGGCGAGAACTCCGAGCCCGAACCCGACGGAAAGCCAGAAGGGATCACCTGACTCCGAGCCACCGGTGACACCGGTCTGGGCGAGCACCATCAGCGGTTCGAAGACGAGGCCGGACCGAGGTGTGATGTTCATGATTCGAGGGTCTCCACCTGAACGCCGAAACGGTCTGAGGCGACGACTCTAACCGGCGTGTCGACGTCGATGAAGGCGCCGGTGCTGCGGGCATCGACGATTCGCCCGCCGATTTCGACTCGCCCCGCGGTTCGCAGGGGAGTGGTGGTTCGACCGATGGCACCAAGGGAGATCGGAGGATGGCGGTCCGATCGACGTGATCGTCCCGGAGGTCCCTCGGAAGCACCGTCGCCGCCGATTTCCGCGGAGAGGATGAAGCCTCGGCCGAGCTTCGTGTGGGGAAGGGATCGCCACGCGAGCCAGATTCCGACTCCGGCGACCAGCATCCCGATCGAAGTGGTGCCGATACCGCGAAGAAGATCGGATCGGACGGCGGGCGAGAAGGGATCTCCGGAGACGAAGGTCCCGACGAGCCCGGCGAAGATGCACAGGCCGCCGAGGATTCCCACGAAGCCGATCCCCGGCAGGAAGAAGAGTTCCAGGGCGACCAGGCCCAGCCCGATCACGACCGCGACCACCGTCCACCAGTCACTGAGTCCGGTGAGCAGCGGGGCGCCGAGAAGGATGGCGAGGCTCACCAGGGCGATCAGACCGAAGACCCCGTAACCGGGGGCGGACGCCTCGAGGAAGAACCCGATGAGAAACGCCGCGATCAAGACGGCGCGGACGGGCCACAGGGTGAGCATCCGGACCAGCGACTCGGACCAGGTCTCATCGAGGCGGATCGTCTGGTTGGAGCCGAGGAAGGTCTTCAGTTCCGCTTCGTTCGCGATGGTGCCGCTGCTGAATCCGTAGGCGATCGCCTCGTCCGCCTGGAGAACGAGGAGTTCGTCCGAAGATACGACCTGACCGAGCGAAACCCAGTCCGCGGCCGCTTCCGGGCCCAGAACCGGTCGGCTGGATGGCATTTCCTGAACGAATTCGATGGCGAGATCTCGCTCTTCCGGGTTGGTCGGGGCCTCGCCCTGGTTGATTCGGGCCGGCCCGGTCAGCAGGCCGGTCTCCTCGTCTCTCGCCGGGGGTGCGGGGAGCCGTTGAACGCGGGTGGCGACCGGTGGTTCACCGAAAATGCGTTCGTATTCGGCGGCGTCGACGAAGAGTCGATCGCCGTTCGTCCGATTTCGGATCAACCAGAGTTCGATGTCGACCGCGACGAATGCCTGGACCAGTTTTTCGTCCCAGCCCTGACGCCGAGCATCGGAGACCAGTTCCGAGAGGAGCGGTGCTTCGATCTTGGCCCGCTCGGCGGCGGGGAGTTTCTGAAGTCCCGCCAGCGGCACGGCTCGAATCGGGGCGGCATCCCCGAAGACCCCCGTGGGCGTGGTCACGATTTCACGAGTCGCCAGTGCGATGATCGTTCCGGCACTGAAGGCTCGCGGTCGTATCCACGCGATGGTGTTGGCCGGTGCCTTGGTTCGGATCAGTTCGAGGATTTCGAACGTGGCCTGGAGATCACCGCCGGGGGTGTCGATCTCGAGCACCACGGCATCCGCACCCTGGGCGGTGGCGGCCTCGAGGCGTCGCTCGAGCGAGTGTTTCGTGATTCCGTCGATCGGGCCATGGATGGAGATGATCGCCACGGTGTCCGCTTTGCGGCCGGCCGGAATCACTTCCTCGCCGAACGGCCGGATCACGGTGGCGGCGAGCGTCGGTGCCACCGCAAGGGCGAGGAGGAGCGTGGTCGTGAGCAGCAGGACACCGCGTCGAAGGATCCTGACGGCGGCGGAACTCGTGGTGCTGGTCCTCATGATCTCCATGGTACGCATCGAAGATGATCCGGGAGACCGCCGCAAGACCGATTGTCGGACCAAATGAACACCGCCCGTGGCCAAGGGCCACGGGCGGTGCATTTCGGTCGGTGGTTCCGGGCGGACGGCCGCCGGATGGAACCGTTGGGATCAGTCCCAGGTCTCGTTATGGACGTAGTCGTCCGAGTTCTGACCTCCGGAGGATGCGGATCCTCCGTTGGTGAGGCAGAGATAGACGTCGGATCCGTCGATGCCTTCGTCGTCCTCGAGCGAGAACAGGCCGTCGTTGTCGCCGTTGACGCCGATGGTCTCGAGCGTCTCGGGGAAGAACGTGTTGTGGAGTTCGGTGTGTCCGTCTCCGTAGCACGTGTTGCCGACCCACGCCTTGCGGCCGCCGTGGATGAGCAGGGTCTTCGACGAGAGGTACACGTTGTCCGAGTAGTCGGAATTCTCGACTCCGCGGTTGCCGACGAGGGCGTGGCGGGAGTTGAGGGAGTTCGACCAGTTACGAGCCTTGCGCTGCCCGGTGAGGGCCATGGTGCCGTAGCTCATGTGGGCGACCTCGCCGAGGTCGCTCTGCATGACGCTGGCGCCGCCGCTCGAGCCACCGTCGTCCCAGTACACATCCGACTGGGGGGAGTAGCGCTCGATGTCGTAGATCGGGTTGGCGATGACGTTACCCGAGGACTCCGACGGATCGACCATGATGTTGGGGTTGAAGTATTCGGCGGTCACGCAGGCCGCATAGAGGTTGTCGTGCGTGTTCTGCTTGAGGTCTTCCTTGCCTCGGCCGGGCTGGTTGCCGACTCGGTTGATGAGGCCGGGGAGAGGAAGGGAATCCTCGTTGTTATCGACGGCCCAGACGAGCCATCCCTTGTAGATCTGGTTCAGCTGGGTACCGCTCTTCACCTGTCTCGCGGTGGCACGGGCCTTCGCGAGGGCGGGGAGGAGCAGGCCGAGGAGCAGGGCGATGATCGCCATGACCACGAGCAGTTCGATGAGCGTGAAGCCTTGTCGCTTTCGCATGTGATTTGACTCCGAAAGGGTCGTTGTGCTTGAACTTGAGTTCGAGTGAGGGAGGGGTTGTTCAGTTCTCGGCGTAGTCGTAGATCGCGCGAGGCTTGGGATCACCACCGCCACCGTCGGTCACGAGCTCGTTCATCGCGAGCCAGGCGTCGCCTTGCTTCCAGTTACCGGTGACGGAGCCGCAACTTTCGAATTCCGCCGCGAAGATGTTGTCCTGGACGATCGAGTCGAGGCCGCATTCGTGGGAGACGTTCGGGGGGAAGAAGCTCTTGCTGTACTCGACGTGGTTGTCGCCGAAGACGACGTGGCCCTGCCATTCCTTGTCGGGACCGTGGAAGCGGAGGGTCGGGCTGTTCCGGTAGTCATCACCGTTGGTGTTGCCTTCCTTCACGCCACGGTTGCCAAGGACGACCTTGGAGCTGTCGTTGGTGTTTCGCCACGTGTAGTTGCGGCGATCTCCGGACATCATGCTGTGGGCGTACGAGGTGTGGGCTCGGCCGTAGGGCGCGGGGCGATCGATCTTCGCTCGGAAGATCTCGTTCGCCCCTCCCTGGGGCTGCGTGCCGGGCTGGACACTCGCCGGGTCGGCTTCGTCGCCGTGCCAGTAGGTGTCGGAGGCGGGGTCGTAGGCCGCGTAGTCGTAGGCCGTGGTCTCATCCTCGGAGTCGGAGCCGTATTGCGAGATGATCGCGCTGGACTCCACGGGGCTGATCGGCAGGTCGACGTTGAAGTACTCCTGGGCGATCATCGAGGAGTAGAGGTGGCCCGTCGAGTCCTTCTTCCAGTTCTGGGGTCCCTTGCCCGGAACGCGGCCGAGGTTCGGGTGGGTGAACCGGTTGATTCGACCCGGCATCGGGAGGTAGCCCCCGGGATCGGTCTCGGCGAAGATCATGAACGCCTTGTGGATCTGGGCGAGTTGGTTCGAATCCTTGACCGTTCGAGCTGAGGCCTGAGCCTTCGCCAGAGCGGGCAGGAGGAGTCCGATGAGGAGCGCGATGATCGCAATGACCACGAGCAGCTCCACGAGCGTGAATCCGTTTCGCTTTCGCATG
>NYWY01000046.1 GCA_002685335.1 Planctomycetaceae bacterium | reverse complement strand
TCGAAGGGAAGGCGGTGAAAAACCGCCACGGACGCGCCGCCGTGACAGGCGAGGGTCGATTCGAGACCCTCGAGGCGGGCCGAACATGCCACTGATCCCCCGGTCGCGTTCCCGCGACCAGCCATGGGAGGTCGGGAAGGCCGGTCCGCAGCACCTGGAGTCGGAAGACCTGCCCGGTCATCACCGCGGCCCGCTTCGGCGGGCTGAAACCTGAGGCCGGCGCGACTCCGGCCCCTGGAACCAGCCATGCGTGCGGAATCGCTCCCCCCCCACGTTTCAACGATCTCGGCCCTGGTCATCACCTGCCTGATCTCCTCGTCGGGGGCGGAATCCCCATTTGCGACCCAGGTGGTCGATTTTCAGCCGGGACGGGGTGGGGTCCCCGGTTACGACCTCCCGGAGGTGGCCCTCGGCTCACCGACCCGGATGACCGGAGGGGACTTTCTTCCGGAAGCGGTCACCCCTTTCCAGCCGGCCTGGCTACCTCAGGAAATCGTCTCGATCGGCGTGGGCGGCTCGATCACCCTCGCGTTTGATCATGAGGTCATCGACGACCCCGACAATCCATTCGGAGTCGACCTGCTGGTCTTCGGCAACGCCTTCTGCACCGACCCCGTCCACCCCGGCGCCGTCTGCGGCGGGTACTACGCCGAGGGCGGCCTGATCGAGGTGAGCCTGAATGGAATCGAGTGGCATCTGGTTCCCGACCTCGCCGCCGATGGCGCTTTTCCCACCGTCGGCTGGCTCGACGCCGGTCCCTACGCCACGACCCCCGGCTCGGAACCGACCGACTTCACCCGCCCGGTCGATCCAGCCCTGGAATCGAATCTCGAGGGTCTGGGATTCGACGCCATCATGGTCGGCTACGACGGCGCCGGCGGTGGCACCGGCATCGATCTCGCGGTGATCGGGATTCCCGCGATCCGATTCGTTCGAATCACCAATGACGGGCAGGGATTCACCCCCGAAGTGGATGCGATCGCCGACGTGGCCCCGGTGCGTCCCCCGCGGCCGGACCCCGATCTCGATGGAGATGGCATCGTCGGTGGTGGCGATCTCGGCCTGATGCTGGTCGCCTGGGGAACCTCGGGCCCCCTCGGCGATCTCGACGGAGACGGTCTGGTCAGCGGACCGGATCTCGGCCTGCTGTTGGTGGCCTGGGACGGATGAGCGAACGTCCCTCCCCCGAACGCCGAGGCCTGACCATCGTGGAGATCATGGCCGTGATCGGAACGATCGTGGTGCTGGCCAGCCTGGTCGCGACCGCGGCCGGAGTGGCTCGCGACATGTCCCGCAGCACCGTCTGTCACGCGAACCTTCGACAGCTGCACGTCGCGGCGGAAACCTACCACGCGACCAGCGATGCCTATCCGGCCGCGATCCTGTACTTCCTCGACGGCGGCGGCGTTCGCACCACGTCCTGGGATTTCGATCACCGAGGCGACGGCACGATCGAACCCGGCCCGATCTGGAGCTATCTCGACGGACCGGAGTCGGTCTTCCAGTGCCCGGAGTTCCGCGGCTCCAGCACTTTCGGCGACGATCCGGCGACCGGCTACAACTACAACACGACCTACATCGGGGCCGAAGGTCGGTTCCCGATCCCCGGCGCGGGAGGCATGCTCGAAGGCTGGGCGAACTGTCGTCGCGGGATGCCCGCCGCCTCTCATCGCCGTCCCGATACCACCGCCATCTTCGGCGACGGCGGCTGGCGGGATGGAGCGAACAAGTTCATGCGTTCCCCCTCCAACGAGGTGGAAGTCGATCTCGGGCTGGTTCATGGCGGCACCCAGGCCTTTCGACATCGTGGTTGCACGAACTTCTGCTGCCTCGACGGTCACGTCGAATGCCAGGAAGTGGCCTTTGAAGGCATGCACGCGAATGACCAGTTGCTGGAGACGATCACCGGTTTTCCCCGGAATGGTTTCCTCAGCGACGACGACGACGCCTATGCACCGCGTTGATTCCATTTCGCGCGAGCCACCCGCGGCCGTATGATCGGGTTCATGCCGACCGCCTCCCACGAACCCCGGGTCGAGGAGATCCACTTCGACGCCTTCGCCGCGAGCCTTTCCGCCCGCGTGGATCTCCCTTCACGTCCGCCTCGTTCGATGGTGATGATGCTCTCCGGGGTCGCGATGTTCGGGTTGGATGCGGAACGCCCCGCGACCCGCGGGCTCCAGAATTTCGGTGAGGATCTCGCCCGAGCGATGGTGGCCTCGGGACGAGGCGTGGTCCGTCCCGATCCCTTCGAAGCCGACCGCCAGGCCGATGGATGCGTGGATGCGGTCACGTCGCTCGGACGAACGATTCTCGAGCATTGGCCGGACCTGCCCGTGGTTCATCTCGGACTCTCGGCCGCCGCCCCGCTGATCGCGGTCGCCGGCGACCCGGGAACGCCGGCTGCGGCGTTCATCCTGATCTCTCCTCCGATCCTCGAGACCTACGGGAACCGGCCGGACCGACTCGACCTCGCGTTGTCGGAATCACTGGGCATCCCACCGGAGATCGCCGCGGACCTGGGAGCCCGAGGTCCGATGCATGCCGGGGCCTCGGTCGCCCCCCGCGCCCTGGTGGTGCATGGTGCCGCGGACGTTCTGGTCCCCCCGTCCGATGCCATCGGCTGGCGGGCGTCGCTCGCGGCCGCGGGGGTCGACGCCGCACGGCTTGAGATCGGCTTCGCGGGACATGATCTCGAGCCCTGCCAGGAAGCCGCACTCGATGCGATCGTCGAACATCTCGACGAGATCGACGCGTGAGCGCACCCGTCACCGCCGTCAGCCTGGATCAGGGGCGAACGGCCTTCGCGGAAGGTGGTCTCGACGCGGACATGGAACATGTCTCGCTCGATGACCCCGGGCTTCGTTCCCGGTTCCTCGCCCGGCCGATCCTCGCCGACCGCGATCTCCCCCCGTTCGATCGAGCGACGATGGACGGCATCGCGATCCGGTCCACCGACGTCCGTTCGGAAGCGGTGATCCCGATCTCCCACACCGTCTCCGCCGGCCGGGCTCCGGGGGCCGCCCCTCCTCGAGGCCGGGCGGTCGCCATCGCGACCGGCGCCGCAGTGCCAGAAGGGCTCGATGCGGTGATCGAGAAGGAACGACTCACCCCGGAATCGATCGCGGGACATGACGCCGTCAGGCTTCATGTGGACCAGGTCGAGTCGGGTCGTTCGATTCATCCCCGTGGTTGCGATGCCCGCCGAGGAGACCTGCTGGTCGCGGCGAACGTGCGAGTGACACCCGTGGTGGTCGCGATCGCGGCCACCACCGGCACCGTGCGACTGCCCGTCCGCGTTCGACCCCGCATCTCGATCCTGACCACCGGAGACGAACTCCGCCCGCCGGAGGCTCCACTGGACCAGAACGGCGACGAGGTTCGCATTCGAAACGGAAACGGCCCCATGCTCGCGGCGCTCCTGCAGGAATTCGGGGCCGCGGTCATCGCCGTGGATCATGTCGGCGACGATCCTGCCGAGACCAGTCGGGCGCTTGAAGGGCACCTCGACCGGGCGGATCTGGTGCTGACCGTCGGCGGCGTGAGCGCCGGCGATCGAGACTTCGTCCCTCGGGCCGCCAGCGAACTCGGCCTTGAAACCGGGGGCCGAGGGGTTCGAGTGCAACCGGGTCGTCCGCTCTCCTGGTGGACCCGCGACGGACGGATCAGGCTCGCAGGCCTTCCCGGAAACCCGGTCTCCGCCCTGGTCTGCACGCACCTGTTCATCCGGGAATGGATCAATCGTGGCCTCGGACTGGAAACCGACCTCCCCTGGCTGCGGAGAATCCTCGCCACCGACACGCGACCGAATCCTCATCGTGCCGCCTGTCGCCCGGCCAGCTTCGAACTCGATGCCGACGGCCGCGGACTGGTCCGGGTCGCCGCGTGGAACGGATCCGGAGATCTTCCCCATCTGGTCGGCACCCATGGTCTCGTACGATTGCCCGAGCAGACCGAGATGGTGCCTGCGGGCACTCTGGTGCCGACCCTCCCCTGGTCCGACCCGTCTGAAATCCCGACCTCTTTCGGAAGCCCCACACGATGAGCCCCGCCGAACCCGGTCCCCGACGATTGAGCCTGCGTCTTCATGCCATGCTCGAGGATGCGGCCGGCGCCTCCAGGGTGGAAGTCGAGCTTCCGCCGGACGACGCGACCCCCGCCTCCGCCTTCGAGGCGGCGATCAGCATCCATCCCGGCCTCGCGGAGTGGCGAGGCGTGGTGGCGTTCGCGGTCGACACCCGGATGCTCCCGCCCCGGACGCCGATCTCTCCGGAGGTGCGGACACTCGACGCCCTGCCTCCGGTCTCCGGCGGCTGAATCAACGCCCTGGACGGTCCGTCAGCTCGACGATCGACCGAAACGACGCTCGAGTTCGGTGATGGGAATCCGGAGATGGGTGGGACGACCGTGCGGGCAGCTCGCTCCCCGGTCGATTCGATCCCGCATTTCCAACAACCGGGCGATCTCCGTCGGACGAAGTCGATCACCAGCCTTCACCGCGGCCTTGCAACTCATCATGTCGAGCACTTCGGCCATGGCCGCTTCATCATCATCGTGATCGATCGATCCCGCGGCCGCCCGTTCCAGAAGCTCGGAAACGAACGGCGCGGCCTCGACCCGGCGGGAAAGCAGCAGCGACGGAAAGGCATGGACCGCGATCGAGCGCGGACCCGCGGGCGCGGCATCGATTCCGAGTCGCTCGAGCAGCGATTCGATCGTCTCGAGGGCGACGAGTTGTGAAGGATCGGCATCGAACACTTCCGGGACGAGTTGCCGCTGGGACTCCAGCGGACCCTTGGCGATCCGTTGCGACAACATCTCGAACATCACCCGCTCATGCAGCGCATGTTGGTCGATGATGACCAATCCCTGTTCATCCTGGGTCACCAGAAACGATTCGTGGATCTGAAGCACCGCATCGGCCCCGACCAGCGTGGGGAGGACGTCGATCGCCTCGGTGTCGCCATCGCGGACCACGGGACCGCCGTCTTCCTTCGGCAAACTCATGGAATCGACGGCCGCCCGCATCGCCGCGACCGAAGGCGTGGCACCCGGACGGGAGGCGGAATCCGGTCTTCTCGAGGACGACGCCCCCCCTCCCCCGGGAACAAAGTCGGATCCGGGCGTCGGGGTGCGGTCGAACGTCGAATCACGTTCCTCCCGGACCGGCTCGCGACTCGAGACGGCCGGTGATGACGAGCCCGTTTCCGGCGTTGAATCTCCCAGGGGGATGTCGCGGGCCAGGTCCGCCTCGATCAACGCGGCTCGCACCGCGTGCCGGATCAGGCCGTGCAGCGGGCGCGACTCGCGGAATCGCACCTCGGTCTTCGCGGGGTGGACGTTGACGTCGACCCGGGAGGGATCCATCTCGAGATGGATGACCCCGATCGGATGTCGCCCGGGATCGATCAGGCCTCGAAACCCCTCCTTGAGAGCATGGGCGAGCGAACGATCCACGATCGCCCGGCCGTTCAGGACGAACCGTTGCTGCCGCGAGGTCGGCCGGGCCGTCTCCGGCACCCCCACCAGTCCCCAACAGGTCACCAACGTGCCATCCGCCGCGTGGCCGATCTCGCCGTTCACCGCCAGCAGTCGACCTTCCAGTTCCGGACCGAGCACGCCGAGGACGCGACGGGCCGGATCATCGGTCGCAGGGAGGTCGATCAGCGTCCGACCGTTGGAGACCAGACGAAAGCCGACCGAGGGTCGCGTCAACGCGAGCAGTCGCACGACCTCGGCGACCCGGGAGGATTCCGCCGATTCCGACTTCAAGAATCGACGTCTGGCGGGAATCGCCTGAAAGAGATGCCGCACCTCGACCCGTGTTCCCACCGGGCCTGAAACCGGGGCGGGCTCACTGGTCACGCCGTCGACCACCTCGAGTCGCCAGGCCTCCTCGTGGGATGCGGTCCGGGTCTCGAGTGAGAATCGACAGACCGCGGCGATCGATGCCAGGGCCTCTCCTCGGAAACCCATGGTCGAAATGGCGTCGAGATCGGCAGCCTCCGCCACCTTGCTGGTCGCATGGGATTCGATCGCCAGTGGAAGATCATCGGGATCGATGCCGCTCCCGTCGTCGGAGACGCGGATGAGGTCACGACCGCCACCGGCGATCTCGATCTCGACTCTCGCGGCCCCGGCATCGAAGGCGTTCTCCAGCAGTTCCTTCACCACGCTGGCCGGTCTTTCGACCACTTCACCGGCGGCGATCTGATTGACGAGAGCGGAGGGAAGACGTCGGATGCGCATGGGGCCATGCTAGCGAGCCGGGACCCCGATTCGAGACCGAACCCGCCGGGACTGGATCCGTACCGTCTGACAAGCCGAAAGACTGTGGGTAAGTCGTCGTTTGAAACGGAACCAGATGAATTCGATCGTGATCGGTGACATCCATGGATGCGGGGAGGAACTCGAGGAGCTCCTCGAGTTCGTGCTCGAGGACGACCCGTCCCTCCGCATCCGCCTGGTGGGCGACCTGCTGACCAAGGGCCCCGAACCCTCGAAGGTGGTGAGGGTCCTTGACCGTCTCACCACCGCGGGCGTCGATATCGCCTCGGTGTGCGGGAACCACGATCTCCGACTGTTCACGGCCTTCGTCCGGCTCGATACCGGCCAGCCCCTTTCAAGCCTCGCCCGAGCGGAGCGAGAGACCATCGAACGCCTGAATTCGACCGATTGCCAGGCCCCGGCCCGACGGCTGATGAGTGAGACCGTCGATCGAATCCATGCCACCGCCGGAATCGCCACCGTGGTCCACGCGGGCATCGACCCTCTGCAAGGGCTGAGCGGAACCTCCGATCACGAGCTGGTCCATCGAAAGGCACGGTCCGGACGACGACACTGGTGGCAGGACTATGACGGCCGGGATGGGTTGATCATCGTCGGTCACAAGCCGATGCGATCCCCGCTCCGGGTGACTCGTCACGATCGTCCGATCGCGATCAACGTGGATACCGGATGCGTCTCGGGTGGTCGGCTCTCCGCGTATCACGTGGAGAACGACGCCTTCGTCTCGGTGGAATCCCGCCAGGTCGTTTCGAGACGACGAGGCGTGCACGTGGATTCATCCGAGGCCGTCGGCCGAACGATCAGCGTCGCCGGCTGAGGACTCCGGATTTCCGCACGACGCGGGACGAACTCGTTCACGGACGCCAGCGGGCGACCAGGGGCATCTCACGCCCCCGCCCGAAGGTTCGCGGCGAGAGTTTGGGAATGATCGTGGCCTGGTGTCGCTTGAATTCGCTGGTGGCGAGCAGCCATTCGATCCGACTCGCGATCGAGGCGTCCAATCCGCCCTCCGCGATCAAGGCCTCCGGTGAACGGGCGTCGTCGATCCGCCCGCGAAGATAGGCGTCGAGCAGTTCGTACGGAGGCAGCGAATCGTCGTCCCGCTGGTCGGGACGCAGTTCGGCCGAGGGTGGCTTCTCGATGCTCGCGATCGGAATCGGCGGGGCCTTGAAGCCGAGGCGTCGGTGATTGGCGTTCATCCAGCGAGACAGTGCGAAGACTTCGATCTTGTAGAGATCGCCGATCGGGGCCAACCCGCCGCACATGTCGCCGTAGAGGGTGGAATAGCCCACCGCCAGTTCACTCTTGTTGCTGGTGGAGAGAAGCAGGTGACGGCGGGCGTTGGACAGCGCCATCAGCAGGAGCCCTCGGCTCCGGGCCTGCACGTTCTCGTCCGCGAGCCCTTCAAGGCCCTCGCCGTCGTGACGAAGTACCGGGTCCAACGCCGAGGCGACCGCGGTGTGCATCGTCTCGATCGAAATCTCCTCGGCGCGAATGCCCAGGGCTTCGGCCGACAGACGAGCGTCCCGTTTGGATCCTTCGGAAGAGAATCGGCTGGGCAACAGCACGCCGAGCACCGCCTCGGGTCCGAGGGCCGCCACCGCCAGGGCCACGACCAGGGCCGAATCGATGCCACCGGAGAGCCCGAGCAGCACCGAGGCGTGACCACTACCGCGAACGTAGTCCCGGATCGCGATGCGAATCGCATGAAAATGCTCTTCCACCGGTTCGAGGTCGACGGGGGCCCGCCGTTCCGGACCCGTCACCTCCACGATCTCCAGGTGCGTCTCGAATCGAGGCGAAGCCGCCCCGATCGTCCCGTCGGGATGGACCAGCATCGATCCTCCGTCGAACACGAGATCGTCGTGGGCCCCGATCTGGTTCGCCATCGCGACCGGAGCCGCGACCAGCTCGGCGGCGGCGGCGAGGATCTCCCGGTGCCGCCGATGCTTTCCCGCCACGAAGGGACTCGCGCTGGGACTCACCACCAGATCACATTTTCGATCGCGAAGCATCGCCACTGGATCGACGTCGTATCGACGAGTCACCCCGGCATCCTCCGCCCGCCACAGGTCCTCGCAGACCAGGACCCCGATCCGCCGGTGCTCCCCGTCGACGTCCAGGTCGAAGACCAGCGGGGCGTCGCCAGGTTCGAACCAGCGAGCCTCGTCGAAGACGTCGTAGGTGGGAAGCAGCATCTTGTCGTACCACGCCTCGACCCGGCCATCGCGGCAGAGGGCGACGGCATTGGCGATCGGACGGGAGCCCCCTTCGACCCGACGGGGTGACCCCACGAGCGTGGGCAGCGGAAGATCCGCGGCGAGCCGCTCCACCGCCGCTTCGCAGGCCGGGACCACCTCCTCGCGAAGCAGGAGATCACGAGGCGGATAACCAAGGATCGCGAGTTCCGGAAGCACCAGGAGATCGGCGCCCGCGGAAGCGGCTTGCCGGCCGAGAGTACGGATCGATTCCGCATTTCCGGTGAGGTCTCCGATCATCACGTCGAACTGGGCGAGGGCCACTTTCATGGACACCAAGCGTAGCACGACCCGACCCTCGATCGCCTGACCGAATGACCGACCGCCCGCTCGACGGACCTGGTTCCGGAACTCGGCGGGGGCGACCACCCCAACCACGGGTTCAAAAGAACCACGCCCCGCCGCGGCCCGGAGGCCGAGGCGGGGCGTACCCGCGTCCTTGCGGGGCGTCCCCTCGCGGGGACCGCCGGTCCCTCGTTCAATAGACGACGGCGTGGGCCGCTTCGACCGACTCGATCACCTGACGCACCGTGAAGGGCTTGCGGAGGACCGAATCGAAGCCGCACTGCTGCAGCTGGACGACCTGACCATCGGTGATGCGACTGCTCATCGCGATGATTCGC
>NYWY01000045.1 GCA_002685335.1 Planctomycetaceae bacterium | reverse complement strand
GCTTCTTTCCAAGGTCAGGACGGGTCAGCGCCCCGACTTGATGCCTTCCTTCTTATTCGTGTGACCGCGGAAGAGGCGGGTTGGGCTGAATTCGCCCAGCTTGTGGCCGACCATGTCCTCGGTGCAGTACACCTCGGTGAAGGCACGGCCGTTATGAACTTCGAAGGTGATGCCGACGAACTCGGGAACGACGGTGCAGTCGCGCGCCCAGGTACGGATCGGGCGGCGGTTACCGGATTCGTTCGCCTTCTCCACCTTGCGGTAGAGCTTCTCGTCGACGTAGGGACCCTTCTTGAGCGACCTGGACATGGCTTCTTCCGGAGTCGGTCCCGCCCTGCTGGCGGGTGGAGTGGATGAGAACTAAACGATTCGAACGTGTTGCGGATGAACCCGCGATCAGACCTTCAACTGTCCGTAGCGAACGGACTTGCGACGACGGATGATCCGGGCGTCACTGGACTTGCCTCGACGGCGGGTGCGACCACCCTTGGACTGCGTGCCGGAGGCACTCGAGGGCTCCTGGCCACCCTTGGACTTCCCGTCACCACCACCATGCGGGTGACAGTGGTGGCTCATCGCCACACCACGGGTCCGAGGTCGGCGACCGAGCCATCGGGCTCGACCGGCCTTGCCGAGAATGACGTTGCCGTGGTCCGGGTTGCCCAGCACACCGATGGTGGCCCGACAGTCGACCGAGACCTGGCGAATTTCGCCGGAAGGCATGACGATGGTGGCCCAGCGGCCTTCCTTATTCGTCAGCCGGGCACCGACACCAGCAGAGCGACAAAGCTTGCCGCCCCCACCGGGCTGCATCTCGACGCAATGAAGCGTGAGGCCGGTGGGGATGTGCTTGATCGGCATGCAATTGCCGGCAGAAGGCTCGATCGCCTCGGTGCTGGAAAGGAGCACGTCGCCGTCCGTCACACCCTTGGGGGCCGGAATGTAGCGGAGCGTGCCGTCTTCGTAGCGAAGCAGAGCGATGTGGCACGACCGGTTGGGGTCGTACTCGATGCCCGCGACGGTCGCGGCCATGTCGTCCTTGCGACGTCGGAAGTCGATCTTGCGGTATCGACGCTTGTGTCCGCCACCACGTCCGAGGACCGTGATCTTGCCCTGGTTGTTCCGGGCCCCCGTCTTGGGGAGCGGCGAAAGCAGGGACTTCTCCGGGGTCTTCTTCGTCACCTCGACGTGGAGGTTGACGGAGGCGTTCCGGCGTCCGGGAGTGGTTGGCTTGTATACGCGAATGGCCATGGTGGCTCGTCCTCTTTGCCGGCGGGCGCCGACGCTGGGGAGTGGGGTCGGGTCAGATCAGGTCGATGCGGTCATCGGGGTGGAGCTTGACGATCGCTCGCTTCACGGTGGCTCCGGCGACGGAGCCGTACTTCAGTCGGCGAACTTCGCCCTTGCGATTCTGGGTCGCGACCGAAAGGACTCGGACCTTGAACAGGTCCTCCACCGCGCGACGGATGTCCGCCTTGGTGGCCCGACGATCGACCTCGAACGAGAATCGGTTGTACTCGGCGCTGCCGACGGTCGCCTTCTCGGTGACCAGTGGTTTTCGGATGATCTCGGTGGCGTGCATGTCAGGCGACTTCCTTTTCAGCGTCGTCCGCGGTGGCGGTCTTCGGGAAGCAGGAGCCGTCGAGGAAGGACTCGAGGCCGGCTCGGTCGATGACCAGGTACCGGTGGTTGAGCATCTCGAAGGCGTTGAGCTGGTCGACGCGAATGGTGTCGACGTTGGGGATGTTGCGAGCCGAAAGGGCTGCGTCCCGGTTTTCAGTGTGCAACGCGACCAGGCAGGTGCGGTCGATTCCGATTCCGGCCAGCAGCGACACCATGTCCTTGGTTCGCGGGGCTTCCATCTGGAGGTCGACCATGCACTTCACTTCGCCGTCGACGAGCTTCGCGAGCAACGCGTTGCGGTTGGCAAGGCGACGCATGCGCTTGGTGAGACTCGTCCGGAATGCTTCGCGGGTCCTCAACTTGGGGAAGGCGTGGCCGCCACCACGACGAATCGGGGTGCGTGAGGGACCCGAACGGGCGTTGCCGGTGCCCTTCTGCTTGTAGAGCTTTCGGGTCGATCCCTGAACCTGCCCTCGACCCTTGGTCCGGGCCGAACCCTGTCGCTGGTTGCCATGCGTGATCACGTACGCCTGCTTGAGCAGGGCGAAACGGATGTGGCCGCCGAGGTCGGCGGGATCGATCTTGAGGGTGTCCACCTGCTTGCCGGCTCGATCGAGGATCGGAAGCTCGATCGTGGCCAGCGTTTCGGGATGCTCGATGTTTTCGAGGTCGCTCATGGTCTTCCTTGCTTCTCCGCCCCGACCCGAATGGGATGGGAATGGAGGCCGGTCGTTCCGGCTTTCGCCTCACCCTCCGGTCGTCTGTCATTGAATGACGACGGGTAGGGATCGACTTGGTTCCGAGTGCCTTCCAGTCGAGCGGAGTCGCCGAGGCGAGGATCCGAACGGTGTCAGGCGGAGGTTGTTGTGATCCGGTGGTTCCCGTGATCCGGCGTTCGTTCCAAGGAGCGAAGCCGGCAGGCCTTCCGGATCGGTCGGGCGTCCGAGCCCGACCGTCGGTGGATCAGGCTTTGGACTGGACCCGAGCCTTCGACTTGTAGAGTCGAACGGCCGGGCGGATGTAGAGATCGCCGCCGTTGGGACCGGGGACCGGACCCTTGACGACCAGGAGATTCTTTTCTGGATCGGCGTGGATGACGTCGAGGCTGCGGATGGTGACCTGCTCGGCACCCATGTGGCCGGCCATTCGCTTGCCCTTCTTGATCTTCGGACCCGTACCGAGGTTGGTGGCATGACCACCGATCGAACCCGGGGAGCGGTGAGCCCGCTTCACACCGTGACTCGCCTCGAGGCCGGCGAAGTTGTATCGCTTCATCGGGCCCTGGAAGCCCTTGCCCTTGCTGGTGCCGGAGATGTCGACGAACTTGACCCCGTCGAACTCGGACACGTCGATGGTCTGGCCCGGCTCGAAGCCGGTGGCTTCGGCATCGGTCTCGCACCGGAATTCCCGGTGGAATCGCTTGGGGGCGGTTCCGGCCTTGGCGTCATGCCCGATCTGTGGCATGGTGGCTCGGCGCACCTTGGCGTCTTCAAAGCCGAACTGGATCGCGGCGTAGCCGTCGGTCTCCGCGGTCTTCACCTGGGTGACGATGCAGGGGCCGGCTTCGATCACGGTCACGGGGATGTTGGTGCCATCCTCCTGGAACCAGCGGGACATGCCGACCTTGCGGCCCATGATGGCGATGTTCTTGACGGGGGGCATGGGAGTCCTTGAGAGCTGGTCCGGGGTACCGGAGGTGAAGGCCAGGGGTCAATGACGTGGCCGGTTGGAGCATTCGGTTCCGGTGATCCGACGCGTTGAAGCGCGGGGCCGGCAGGTGTGCGGTCAGGCCTTGATCTTGACGAAGACCCCGGCGGGGACGACGAGGCGGTTCAAGGCCTCGACCGTGCGGTGGTTGGGCTCGGTGATGTCGATGATCCGCTTGTGGGTGCGAATCTCGAACTGCTCACGAGACTTCTTGTCGATAAAAGGAGACCGGTTGACCGTGTAGATCTCGCGGCGGGTCGGCAGGGGCACGGGGCCCGCAACACGAGCGCCAGTCCGCTTCGCGTGATCAACGATCTCGCGAGCGGAGGAATCGAGAGCCTGGTGGTCATAGGCTTCCATACGGATGCGAATCTTGCCGCCGGTCATACCGTTTGCGTTTCCGAATGACGAAGTCGTCAGGTGAGTCGAGCAGTGATCGACGCCCGTCGGTTCGGCGGGTGAGGATCGAAGTTTCCTAGCAGGCGTCCCGGCACGAGGCCGAGCGAACGATGTGACGCGGACTGGAAACCGGCCGGAGGGGCCAATCGCCAAAAAGACGCGCGAACCGCGGATGGTACCGATTCCCCGCTCCCTGTCAACGCCTGAGGGCGGGAATCTGGGGTGAGATCCCGCTTCGTCGGCCAACCGGGCCTGAACCCGCCCGATTTGGATCCTTCAGACCCATCGAGGCGAGGTCTGAACGTACCATGTTCGGCCATAAGTCCTTCCGGACGGCCGCGGGCCGCTCGGCACCGTTTTCAGTGCTTTGAGGCCCCAAAGCACCCACGCCCGTCAGGAACCCGCTCCATGCCCTCCGTCGCGATTCGAAGCCTGAAGGCCATCCTGCCCGGCCTCATCCTGGTCGGCATGCTCGAAATGGCTCCGGCTGCCGCGGCCGGTGAGCGAATCGAAAACGCCACCCTCGGCTGTAGCGTCGAGCTTCCGGAAACCGGTCAGGCGGCGATCGCCGGGGGTGACGACGCGGCATTCATCCGGATGGTCGAGCGGGAGAAATCACCGCCATCCTGGGAAATCGTGATCCGAGAACTCCGACTTCCCGTCCCCGAAGGCACGTTCGGGGAGCCCACGGCCCCTCCCAGCCCCGCCCTGATGATGGAGGCCTACCTTGAGGACGCCCAGGCGGCCAACGACGCCCTCGAAGTGAACGAACAGACCTCCGAGATCCGATTGGCCGAGCTTCCAGCCGCCCGGGCATCCGCGAGTTTCGAACATTCCTCCGGCCGGACGGCGAGGTACGACTGGACCTTCATCCAGACGGGCCCCCGCCGTTTCCTCCTCGTCCAGTATCTCGGTGACCGGGACCGCTGGCCGGCCGACATCTTCGACGGCGTCACCGGGTCGCTCGAGATCAAGACCGAAGCGGAGATCGCCGCCCGGACGCTGACCGTGGTCGAACGAGGATCCGCGATCATCGCCCGGTTCGACCAGCCGACGTTCCGAACGCTCGTCGACCGGATGGACGGAGGGCTCTGGTACCGACTGCACGGCGTGGGACGCGGCGGCAGCGAAGATCGGGAACTGGGGTACGCACGGCTGGCTGTCCTGGAGACGCTGGAGGAAGCGGTCCGCAAGCCCGGTCCCCCGGTCGAGACCACCACCGGCGAGACGGGAATGCTGGTCTGGATCCAGATCCGGATCCTGCCTTCCCAGGAGGGCGGCCTCTACCGCGACGTGGACCATCGAGCCTGGCTCTCCTGGGACCGGGAGGCGGAACTCTGGCTGCTTCGAGAAAGCGACCGAATGCGGGATTCCAAAGCGACCCGTTCGACCTCCATCTTCGGCATCCGCCCCCGCCCGACCGCTCAGGATCCACGACGCTGGCTCCAGGTGGTCAGCCAGAGCCGGGAGACCTTCGAACGAGGCGAGATCAAGATCGAAGTGCCTTCCAACCTCGACCAGTACCTGTCGGAGGCCGAGCGGCTCGTGCTGCCATCCCTCCTGGCGATCGTGAAGCCCCTTCCCGGGGAATTCGGGGTCTACGCCTGGAACGAAGAGCGGGAGGCCCTCACCCGCCGAGTGGAGGATTGGGATCCCGAAGGAGGCCCCGGAGGTGATGGCCAGCTGCTCAGCCGGCCGTCCAGAATCGCCCGCCCGGCCATCCAGCGGCTCGATGCGGACGGATTCCTCTCGAAGAGGATCACCCCCACCAACGGCGCCGGGGGCACTTTCGAATGGGATTTGATCGACGGCGCCGAACTTCGCGCGGTCTACCTCCGAAAGGGCATCCCCTTCGAGGGATGAGCGAACTGTGTTTCATTCGTTCCCACACCAAAGTCCCCCGTCGCTCGTCCGACGGACCTGTCCCAGGAATTTCCCGGCATGATCCAGTCCCAATCGAACCCCGAGAGCCCGAAAGTGCTCCTCGCGATCCCGGTCTACAACGAGGCCCGGTACGTCCACTCGGTGCTGACCGAAGTACGACGACGGATCGAGGACGTGCTGGTGATCGACGATGGTTCGACCGACGGCACCCCGCAGGCTCTCGCGGAGCACCCGGTCGAAGTGATCCGCCACGCCACCAATCGAGGCTACGGCCGAAGCATGCAGGACATGATGCGATGGGCCGCCTTCGACGGCTTCGACTGGCTGGTGACCATGGACTGCGATGAACAGCACGAGCCCGCCGCGATTCCGCGATTCATCGAAGCGATCGAGCGGGACGATCTCGACATCGTGTCCGGGAGCCGGTACCTCGATCCCGATGGCCGGGTCGACGCCCCGCCCCCGGATCGGCGTCGCATCAACGGCCTGCTCACCCAGGAGATCAACCAACGGCTGGGGCTCGACCTCACCGACGCGTTTTGCGGGTTCAAGGCCTACCGCGTGGCCGCGGTGGCATCGCTCCATCTCGACGTCGATGGCTACGATTTCCCGATGCAGTTCTGGGTTCAGGCGGTCGCCGAAGGTCTTCGCATCGACGAAATCCCGGTCCGTCTGATCTACAACGATCCCTCGAGATCCTTCGGCGGCCCGCTCGATGATGCCACCAATCGCCTGGCGGTCTACCGAAGCACCTTCGAACGCGAGCTTCGCCGCTGCGCCACCAGCCTGCCGGCGGAAGCCCTGGTCGGGGTAAACGAACCCGAGTCCGAAGCGGTCGTCGGCGAAGCCAGATGATCGGGGCCCGCGAGAAGCCGGTGGTCGAATTCCAGCCATCGCCCTCGACCTGGCGGCCGGGCACCGAACCACCGACGCTCCACCACCTCTCGTCGTGGCGTTCCGAGACCCGGGTGATGCTGGGCCACGCCCCCGACGACGTCATCGTCGCAACCGGACACCAGGCCCAGATCTGGCACCCCGGGATCCTGGCCAAGGATCTTGCGGTCACCGCGGCGATCGCCCGCTTTCGCGAACACGCCATCACGGCGAGCCCCCTCCACTTCATCGCCGATCACGACGCCAACGACGGTGGCCTTGTCACCTACCCGACCCGTTCATTGACGCGAGGTGGATGGCGGATGCTGCCGTCTCCCGAGGGCCGCTCCCTCCGGGATCAGCCACCATCCCGACCCACCGAGCCGCCGACCGACGCCCACGACCTGCCGGGCGTCACCGAAGGCCTGCGGGCCATTCACTCGGCGGTCGCCGAACAGGTCGGCGCCGAGAGCCTTTCCTGGCAACTGGGCCTGGCCGCGGCGGAACTCGCGCGACCGTTCACCGGCGAGATTCCTCGCCGTTCGATGTCGAAACTGCTGGAAACGCCGGTCGGAACGGGCCTTCTCGAAGCGATCGCCCGCGATCCCGATGCCTGCATCACCGCCCACGACGCGGCGATCGAGGCTGACCGTCGGGCCCGAGCCTCGGGCTCCGGCCGACTGCCCCGTGGCGTCGCTCGTCCGCTTCGCCGAGGAGCCGTCGAAGAACTGCCGCTCTGGCGGAGCACCCCGACCGGTCGCCGTCCCGTCTTGAAGGGCGAGCCCGTCGATCCCGCCGACTGCCGACCTCGCGCGTTGCTTGCCACCGCCCTGGCCCGGCTCGGCGGGTGCGATCTGTTCGTCCACGGACTCGGCGGCGGACGATACGACCGGGCGATGGAAACCTGGATCGAAGGCTGGCTCGGCTCGAGCACCGCCGCGGCACTCGCTCCGGCCACGGTCGCGACCGCGACCCTTCGACTCCCGATTTCCGAGGGGCGTTCGGAACGGGACGCACCGCATCCGACCCCGGAAGGCCTTCACCGCCTTCAGTCGGATCCGGATCTCGGCCGTGAGGGGCCACCTCGCCGAGCCTCCCTCCTCGCCGCGATCGAGAACGCCCCCCGACGAAGCCAGACGAGGCGAGCGGCGTTCGACGCCTTCCGGGCAGAAATCCAGACGGCACGATCACGTGGACGAGACGAGATCGATCGATACCGAACCCGACTGGACGAGGACACCGATCGACGCCGCGCCCGCGAGGTCGCGACGGATCGCGCCTGGCCCTTTCCTCTTCACGAGGCGTCCGCCTTGTCGGCCTTGAGGGAAGCGGTTCGAATCTCGTTCATTCCCGCCTGAGCGGGCGGGGTCAGCCGTCTCCGAACGGGCGGGGGCGGTAGAGCCGGACGTCTTCGAGTCCTCGAACCGGATCCGTGAAACCCTGCACCGGTCCGTCTTCGCGACCGACCGCATCCAACGCCATCCGGGTCGAGGCGTCGAGGTCATCGAGTCGGCTCACGAAGACCGCCTCCGGAGTGGCGGGAACCTTGATGGCGCCGTGTTCGAGCTTGCCGTGATGGCTGGCGATGACGTGCTGAAGGGCCAGCTTGGCATCGGCGGAGAGCGGTTCTCCACCGGCCTGGCGGGCTCGTGCCGCATAGGTCTCGAGCATGACCACCCCATCGACCAGATGCCCGAGCAGGTTTCCGCGACGGGTGTACTCGAAGCGCTCGGCGTCCAGTTCTAGAACCTTGCCCGCGTCGTGCAGGAAGAGACCCAGAAGCACCACGTCTCGATCCAGTCCGGGGTGGAGCGGCAGGATGGCATCGGCGGACTTGACCAGCGAGAGCGTGTGTTCGAGCAGGCCGCCCAGATAGGCATGGTGATGGGAGATCGCCGCGGGCACCTGCTTGAAGCGTGCGATGAACGCCGCATCGGCGAGATAGGCGTCCGCCAGTGATCGAGCGGACGGATGGGACAGTGATTCGAGAATCGTCCGCAGCTCGGCGAACATCTCCTCCGGATCCCGCTCACTCGCGGGAAGCAGTTGCCGGAGACGGTCCGCGTCGATTTCGGCCGGCTCGATCGCCTCGATCCGGACCTGGATCTGATCGTTGAAGTTCTCGCAGCTTCCGGAGACGTGCACGAATCCCGCCCGGGTCAGGGTCCCGAGGAGATCGGGGCCGATCGTCCACTTCCGTCCGTTCACCCGCCCGGTCGCGTCCCGGAGAATGCACTTCAGAAAAGGATTGCCGTTGCGGCTCGCCGAAACCTGGGGATTGACGATGCCGTAGACACCTTCGATCCGGGTTCCCGGTGTCATGTCGGCGATGTCGAGGTGCCACTGGCTCGCGGCGACGGCGGTCTCTTTTTCAGTCATTCGCGGACTGTATCAGCCGCCGTCCCGCGGGAAGCGCATCCGCCAGTTCGTGCGCGAGAAGCCCGGCATCGCCCTTGGCTTCGGACCAGACTCGTCCCGCCGCGGCGTGCAGTTCGACCCCCAGGCAGGCCAGGTCGAACGCATCCCGCGTGGTGTCGATCGCACGGGCCCCCGCCCGAGGGTGGAACTGGGCCAGAAGTCCCCCGATGGTTCCCGCAAGCACGTCGCCACTGCCTGCGGTCGCCAGGGCCGGATTGGGATGCTCGTGCCGCCACCATCGCTCACCGTCGGAAACCACGGTCCGAGCGCCCTTGAGCACCACCACCACCGAGCCCCCTCCAGCGTCGAATCGACGGGCCAGCGATGCCGCGGCATGCGGCCGTCGTTCGTCGTGCAACGGGTCGGCGTTGATGCCGACCGCGCGGGCGAGCCGGCTCCATTCGCCGGGATGAGGGGTGAGAACGATCGGACCCCGCAGGGCGTCACGACCGGCGGATGCGATCGCATTGAGACCATCGGCGTCGATCACCCGCGGCCGTGATTCCATGTCGCTCACCGCATTCACCAGTCGTTCGACCCCCCCGGGCGTGCCGAGCCCGCAACCGCAGACGATGGCGTGGGAGGTTTCCGCGGCCTCGAGACATCGCTCCACCGCCGTGGACGCCACCTCTCGATCGATGTGCAGGGGAACGACCGTGGCTTCCGGAAGGATCGTGGCTCCGGCGAGGGCCAGAGACGAAGGCAACGCGAGAACCGCGAGTCCGGCGCCACTCCGAAGCGCCGCCCGGCCGGCGAGTGCCGCCGCCCCCGGCATGATCCGGGGCGTGGTCGCCCCGCCGACCACCAGGGTGGTGCCGAAGGTGCCCTTGTGTCCGTCGGGATTCCGCATCGGAATCCTCGGCGCCACCTCGACCCGTCGAGCGGCATCGTTCATTCGGGGTCCCTCGAAGGAAAGTCCGTCCCCGGAGGGAGCACGTCGATCTCGATGCCTCCGAAGATCTCGAGCATCTCCCGTCCTCCGGCCTCGATGCTCGCCGGACTGCCGTCCGCCACCGAAACCGCGAGGTGTCCGGGATGGAAGGACCGACTCCCACCCAGCGTCGCATCCAGATCGATCCACGATTCCGCGATCAACGCCTGCGTCCACATGTGCCAGAGAAAGACGCCGGCCCGCTCGGAATCACGAGGAACCCAGACCAGCCCGCTCACCGTGCGGCTGGGAATTCCCACCGCTCGCAGCCCCGCGGCCAGGAGCACGGCATGTTCGGAGCAATCCCCGCGTCGGGCCCGCACGGTCTCGCCCGCCGTGGCGAAGGCGGTGGCCAGGTCCTTTCGAACGATGTGCCGATGGACCGCCGAGCGAAGGGCCCTCGCTCGTTCCAGATCATTGCCGCCGGGGCGATCGGCCCCCCGGGCGAACCGGACAACCGCGGGGTCCTCGGCGTCCAGCAGTGCCGTGGCCGTCAGGTGACCCGCCCGATCGAGATCCGGCTCCACCTCCGAACCTCGCGCCGGATCGATCTCCACCAGCAGGGTCCCGCCATCCTCCTCCGGTTGGATGCGTTGCCCCCCGATGCTCGGGAGCTCGATCGAGGCACCGTTCTTCGGCCGCACGCGGTAGGTGACGATGCCGCCACGATCGAGTCGTCTCGGACGACCGACGAATCGCGGCCTGACCAGCCCCGCGTCCAGCAGTTCCACCCGGGCTTCGAGGGCCTCGATCGCGCCCTGCGCCGTCGTCGCGTCCATGCGGAGGGTTCCGAGCCCGACCCCCATCACGACTTCGCTTCGGAGAAGGGTTCCCTGCAGGTCGATGATCTCGATCGATTCGTCACCGCCCGATCTGGTCACCAACCAGCGTTCACCGTCCCGGAGTCCGTCCGGGGTCTCGATCTCGACCCGACCGGCAGGCCGATACTCCACGTCCCGGGGTTCCAATCCTCCGGCGGGATCCAGGACCCGCAACCGACATGGCGTGGTCGGGGTCGCCGTCCGCCGCGCGATCTCGAGGGCGGCGGCGGGATGGTGCCACTCACCCGTCGGTCGGGGCAGCGTGGAACGCACCACGCGATCACCCTGGGACCGGCGCTCGATCACGGAGTCTTCCAGGAAGGTCCAGAGAGTCACCACCGATGGCCCCCCGAGTTCCTGGCTCAGCATCATTTCACGAAGACCGCCTTCGGGTCCGACGTCGATCCGAGTGACGATCCGAGTTCGGGCGACGGTGTTCTCCCGCAGAAAGCGCAGCTCCAGATCGGTCGTCCACCGCGTTCCACCCTCGGCGTCGATCTCCGTGGTCTCCCGAACCCGTCCGCAGGGCCTTCCCCCGAGCGTGCATCGGTACCATCGGACCAACTCCTCGGTCTCGGACCCCACGACCAGGGTCGCCGACGCGACCTGGGATTCCGGCCACGCCGGGATCCAGAAGAGCACCCCGAGCACGATCATCATCACCGTCCGCAGTCGGTGTCTTCCGATCGATGCTGGGCGGAATCTCCTCATTCGCCGCCGCTTCCCTCCGGCCGCATGAGCGGAAAGGCGATGACCTCCCGGATCGTGCGTTGCCCGGTCAGCAACATCACGATTCGATCGACTCCCAGGCCCAGGCCGCCCGCGGGAGGCATGCCCACGCGAAGCGCCTCGAGGAAGTCCTCGTCGAGCGTCCGGAACGCCTGGTCCTCGTCGTCGGCTCCTTGAAGTTGTTCCGCGAACTTGGCCTGCTGAATCTCGGGATCGTTCAGCTCGGTATAGGAGGGCCCGACCTCCATTCCCGCCACGAACACGTCCCAGCGTTCACAGAAGTCCGGATCTTCGGGCACCGGCCGTGTGAGCGGACTGATCGCCGATGGATAGCCCGTCACGAAGGTCGGCCGGGCCGGATCGATCAGCGCCTCCGCGACCTCTTCGAAGATCACATTGACCAGCAGCCAGTGGTCCCGGGTCGCCGCATCGCCGATTCCGAGTTCGAGGCCCTTGGCTCGAACGCCCTCCTCATCACGGAGGTCGACGCCCGTCGCTTCCAGGAAGAGGTCGGAATAGGACACCTGGACGAAGGGGCGAGCCCAGTTCACGGGAATGTCGTCGAAGGGGATGACCGGGGCTTCATCCGTCCCGCCGACTTCCTCGTCCCCCCGGGCCCGACGATCCGATGCCGAGGCCACCGCCAGCTCGTGAAGCAGCGACTCGGTCAATTCAAGCATCGACCAGCAGTCGCCGAAGGCCTCGTAGACCTCCATCGCGGTGAACTCGGGGTTGTGGGTCCGATCGACGCCTTCGTTGCGGAAGTTGCGGTTGATCTCGAACACCCGCGGCAACCCCCCCACCATCAGACGCTTGAGGTAGAGCTCGGGCGCGATTCGAAGGGAGAGATCGAGGTCGAGGGTGTTGTGATGGGTCACGAACGGTCGGGCGGCGGCACCCCCGGCCATCGGCTGCATCATCGGTGTCTCGACCTCGAGGAAGTCCCGCCGTTCCATGAAGGCGCGCATGCGAGAGATGATCCGGGAACGATCCTGAAGGGTCCGGATCGCGTCGGGATTCGCGTGCAGATCGACGTAGCGACGACGGAAGCGGATCTCGGGATCCGACAGGCCATGCCACTTCTCCGGCGGCGGCACGAGACTCTTCGCGTGAATCTCGACCCGGTCGGCCCAGACACAGGTCTCGCCTCGCTTGGTCTGTCCCATCGGTCCGCCCGCGACCACCACGTCGCCGTAGTCGAGCTTCTTGGCGAGTCGAAACATGCCCGCTTCGCATTGAGCCTTGGACACGCTGACCTGGAGATCGCCCGTGTGGTCTCGCAACGTCATGAACACGAGCTTGCCCATGTCACGATGCTGCATCACCCGACCGGAGACCAGCATGCGGGGCCGCCGATCCTCGCCCTCGGGGTCGGCATCGAAGGCTTCGTGGGCGTCGGCGTCGAAGGCGTTCCGCGCTCGGGCGAGCGACGAAAGCCCCTCCACCCGGCCGCCGTAGGGATCGATCTCGAGCTCCTGCCGAAGGAAACGGAGCTTCTGTCGACGGGCCGCGATGAGATCGGCGGAGGGATCGGCCGCGACGGAGCCGTCGGCCTCGGGTGCGTTGGAGTCGGTCACGGCATTCCGGTCCGGGAGTGGTGCTGGGCTTGGCTCGGTCGGTCCGTACCGTCCGATCTGCGAGGCCGCGTCGTCACCGGATCGGAGTCCGACGCGACGGGCATCGTACCGACGCCGGAGCCCGGACCGGAGTCACCTCAGTTCGTCGCCAGATGCAGGGGCGGAGGTTCGGCCGCGACGATCGACGCGAATCGATCCTGGAACGCCTCGGGCGTGAGCCCGGCGCTTTCCGCGAGCTTCTGGAGTTTGACGGGGTTCTCCAGGTCGTCTCGCCGGAGTCGGATCATGTAACGACGGGCGATCCCGTAGCGGGTCGAATTGACGTCGACCCGTCGAACCTGCATCCGATTGGTCGCCGGATCGAGCATCTCCTTCAACGGACAGGGAACGAATCGGCCGCCCTGCATCGAAACCAGGGCGCCCGAGCCCCCTTCGATCAGGAACTTGGCGGCGCAGTACCCCAGATCCCGGCAGTACTCCATGTCCGCGGGAACCGGATCCGCACATCGCAGCTCGTAGCCGATGTTCTTCTCCACGATCGTGACGTCGAGTCCCAGTTCCGCCAATCGCTTCCGAACCAGACGCTTGAGACCACCTCCGAAGTCGATCTCCGCCAGTCGGACGTGTCCGTGGGCGTCCCGCTCGATCGGACCCAACTGCCCGAGATCGTCTTCGTCGATCGAGAGCGCCACGCCTTCGGCGATCACCGCGACCCCGTCTTCGCGGCCTTCGGATCGACGCTTGATGATCGCGCCGACCAGGATGTCCACGACTTCGGCCAGCGGGATCCGTCGATCACCGAATTCCTCCGGCACCACGGTCAGCGTCGCCCCCGAGGCCTTTCCGATGCCCAGCGCGAGATGCCCGGCGGTGCGACCCATCGCGATCACGACGTACCACCGACGCGTGGTCTTGGCATCGGTCATCAGGTTCCGAACCACATCCACGCCCACCGATCGAGCGGTCTGGTACCCGAAGGTGTCGATCTCCGGCGGCAGGTCGAGATCGTTGTCGATGGTCTTCGGAACGTGGGCGACCTGGATCCGGCCTTCGGCCCGCTCGCTGGTCCGGAACGCCGAATAGGCGGTGTCGTCCCCGCCGATGGTGATGAGTTTGTCGATGCCTCGAGCCTCGAGCCCGGCGATGACCCGATCGAGGTCCTTGTCACGACGAGTCGGATTGGCCCGGGCGATGCCGAGCATCGAACCGCCCCGGTAGTGCATGCGGGCGACGTCGTCGATCTCGAGCAGCCGGGTCGCCTCATCGCTGCCTTCGATCAGCCGACCGAAGCCATCGAGGATCCCGTGGACCTCGATCCCCTGCAGCCTCGCCCGGATCGTGGCGGCGGAGATCACCGCGTTGATACCCGGGGCCGGGCCACCACCGGCGAGAATTCCGAGAGCGCCGGAATCATGAACCTGATTCATCATGGAGTCATTTCTTCTTGGATCACGAAACTGGTCGTCTCCACTTCGGAAAACGACCGAACCCGGAATCCTAGCCGGTCCTCTGATTCCTGCGAGCCATTCGTTGCTCGCCGCGGTTATTCTGATCCGCGTGGATCCCGTTATTTTTCTCGATCGCGACAACACGCTCATCGCCAACGACGGCGACTTGGGCGATCCCACCCGGGTCTCGTTGTTGGAAGGAGTTCCGGAAGGACTTCTCCGACTTCGCGAAGCGGGATATCGCCTCGTGGTCGTCACCAATCAGGGTGGCGTGGCACGTGGCCGGTACGGCGAGGAGGACGTCGACAAGGTCCACCGGGAGATCGCCGGCCTGCTCGACCAGGCCGCCGGCCGACGGGGACTCATCGACCGCTTCTATTACTGCCCCTACCACCCGGAGGCCATCCTGCCGGAGTACCGGCGAGAGCACCCCTGGAGAAAACCTCGTCCCGGCATGCTGCTTCAGGCCGCGAGGGATCTCGCCCTCGACCTGTCCGCGAGCTGGATGATCGGCGATCAACCCCGGGACATCGAAGCCGGCCGGGCCGCCGGCTGCCGCACGGTGCTGGTGGGTGACGCCGAGGGCGACACCCAGATTCAGCCCACCGCCGCGGCCACCGACTTCACCGAGGCCGTCGATCTCGTGCTCGCGGCGGGGAAACCGGGCCGGGGACGAGCTCCGGAACGCAACGAGATCGCGTCGCTCCGTCGAGCGGTCGAGGATCTCACCGAATCGATCGGGGTCCGCGACGGGGGATCGACGCGGGCGGTCGCCCTGGCCTTCATGGGTCTCGCCGCCTTTCCGTTCGTCGCCGCGATCCTCATGCTCGATGACCACGAGGCGTTTCTCCGCTGGATGCTGGTCACGGTGGTCGCCCTGCTCGCCTCCATCGCGATCATCCTCGCGGGGCGAAAATGACCGAATCGAGGTCCCACGCCGTTCGACTCACTTTCGCCGAAGAGGCGGATCTGGAGGATGAACGACTCAGGGAGACCGTCCTCGCCGCGGCCCACGGAATCGCAGAACGCACGGGCGTCGAACTCGAACGGGTGTCGATCGATGATCGCCGGCTGGAAATCAACGTCAAGGGTCCGCAGATCCTGAGCCTGGGTCTGGCCGCCGAACTCCGACGAAACACCGACCAATGGCACCGGGACGGTCGTGGCGTGCCTCTCTGGATCGCGCCTGATCCACCCCGAGACGACCCCGGATCAGATGATCCATGACGCCACGCCTCGAGACCTCCGGCTGGAAGAATCTCGCCGTTCTCGCGCCCAACTGGCTCGGGGATGCGGTCATGTGCGAACCGGCGATTCGAGCGCTCGCCGCGACCTTTCCGACCCTGCGGATCACGCTCCACGGACGACCGATCGCGGGGGCGGCGCTCGCCGACCATCCGGCCATCGCGGAATTCCGGCCCGTCGAAGACCGAGGCGTCCTCGGACCGGTTCGCGCGGCTCGCCGGATCGCCGAGACTCGTCCGGACGCGATCCTGCTCCTGCGGGGGAGTTTCAGATCCGCCCTCGTGGCCCGACTCTGCCGCTGCCCGATCCGCATCGGCGTCGCCCGGGATGGCCGCAGCGGTCTGCTGAGTCATCCGCTGCCGGGACCCTCGAAGAATGATCCTCGACCCACAGTCGATCTCTACGCCTCCCTGGTCGAGGCCCTGGGCGTGCCGGTCGAAGATCGACTGCCCCGACTCCAGGTCAGCGAATCGGAGCGACTCGCCGCCGCCCCTCTGCTCGACGGCCTGCCCCGACCGATCCTGGGACTCGTTCCCGGGGGCAGCAAGATGCCGAAGCGATGGCCGGCGGGGAACTTCGTGGAGACGGCTCGACGACTTCGAGGGATCGCCGGTTCGATCGTGCTCATCGGCGGTCCGGACGAACGGGAGCTGCTCGCCTCCATCGCCGAGGACCTGGAAAACTGCTCGAACCCCGTGGTGCGGGATCTCGGAGCGCTCGGCCTCGGACTTCACACCCTGCGAGCCGTGGTCGGAGGATGCGACGCGTTGGTCACCAACGACACCGGTCCCCGTCATCTCGCGGTCGGACTCGGCGTTCCGACTGTGGCGTTGTTCGGCCCGACCGATCATCGATGGACGCTGCTGCCCGGAGCGCGGGAGCGGATCCTGCTCGCGGAACCGTTCCTCGACCAGGCCCACGTCGCCGATCGACATCCGGAGGCCTGTCGCATCGATCGAATCGCGGTCGGTGACGTGGTGCATGCGGTTTCGGGGTTCCTGGACCCCGCCTCGGTATCATCCACCACATGAACGAAGCGGCGACACATTTCGGCTGGTTCTGGTGGACCGCGATCACGGTCGCGTTCGCCTGCGGAAGCACGCCCTTCGGCGTCATGATCGCCCGGAGCCGTGGCGTCGACATCCGCACGCACGGCTCTGGAAATCCGGGGGCCACCAACGTCGGACGCGTACTCGGTCGACGATTCGGAATCGCGTGCTTCCTGCTTGATGCACTCAAAGGCGCGATCCCCGTGATTCTCGCCGGCTGGCTCGCCGGGGTGATCGGCCAGGATGCCGGGGACATCGCACCCGCCGCCGCCTGGGGCTGGATGAGCGTCGCGGTCGCGGCGATCCTCGGCCACTGCTTCAGCCCTCACCTGGGATTCCGAGGCGGCAAGGGTGTCGCGACGGGATTCGGCAGCGTGCTCGCCATGTGGCCGATCCTGACGATCCCCGCCATCGCGGCCTTTCTGGTCTGGGCCGTGATTCTGGGCCTCACCCGTTTCATGTCGCTCGCCAGCATGATCGGCGCCATCGTCCTTCCCGCGACGGTGCTCGCCCTGGCACTGGGTACCGGCGACGGCGCGATCCGGGGCTCGATCCCGTTCCTCGTGGTGACCGGACTCATCGCGGCGTTCGTGGTGATTCGACATCGCGGCAACATCACGAGACTGCGGCAGGGACGCGAATCCCCGGTGGGCCACCACGAGGGATCACCCCCCGCGTCCTGAGTCCCAGCGGACGCCCGCTCGTCATCCGGCGTTGAACGGCACCATGGCCAGCGGAACCACGACGAGATCATCACTGTCGACCCCGGTGGGAATCGCCTCCGCCTGACGGGACCAGCTCGTCCAGGCGTCCGGCGTCTGATCCACGTCGATGGTCGAATCGGTCGAAACCAGACGAGCGAGAAATCGACCATCCCGTTCCGCGGCCACCCGGCCGATCTCCGCCAGCACCGCGGAAGCCTCCGCCCGGGTCACGACGAATGCGTAGTCGAAACCGCGGTCGGCCAGGGCACTCCGAAGAGCGTTCCCCGGTGCATCCTCGATCGTTCCCACGATCGGCGGGGGCTGATCGACGGTATCTCCTGGTTCCGGAGCCCGGAGATTTCGCACCAGCACCACACCTCGCTCGATCGAGACCAGGGCGATCTCGGTCTCGAATCGTCCGGCGTCGGCGACCGGAACCACCAGCCCGAACGACGCGAGGACGGACGTCGTCTTCCTCTCCGCAACAGTCGCATCGGACGTCGATTCCAGCTTCCAGCCGTTCTCGCTCAAACGCCCCCGTCCCCAGACCACCGCCAGGGCGATTCCGGTGATCATCAACATCGCGAAAAGCAATTGCACCGGACGCCGCTTGGCCCGCCAGCGTCGACCACGAGCGAGGGACTCCAGCGATCGCTCCATGAATTGCGTGGGCTCCGCCGCGCCGGCCGCGAAGTTGGAATCCGCGACGATCTCGCCCCGCGCCACTCGGGCCCGAACCGGGCCCAGGAGATCCCGGCCGATCGGAACTTCTCCCGTGGTGCGGAGCAGCCGGTGATCCTCCTGCATTCTCCGCAGACGCATGGCCGCGAGGGGGTCCCGGGATTCGAGGCGGTCCAGGAATTCCGAAGCCTCCGCCTCGGTCATCGCCGATTCCACGAACCGGAGCAGTTCGTTCGCGTCTTCGTCCGCGAGGGCGGTGAGCTCGGCGGAGCCTCCGAACAGTTCGAGCAGTTCCGGCGGAGGATCGACTGGCGATGACCCTTCGGCATGACCCGAGTCGTCATCGGAACCGTCGCCTCGAGGCGTGATGCCTTCCGAGGCGTCGTTCTCGTCGACGTCGGAGTCATCCGGTTCGTGAGGATGGTCGAAGTCTTTGGTCAACGGCCGGTCTTCCGAACCCTGGTGTCACGGACACCGCGGTCGATGTCCTGAGTGCAGAGTAGCGGAGAGAAGGCGAGTCGCCGGCGTCAACCGGCCCCGTCGTGTCCCAGACCTTCAAGCGAGAATCTCAGGGCCGCCCGAGCTCGGAACAGACGGCTCTTGACGGTTCCGATCGGGGTCCCGAGAACTTCGGCGATGTCGGCGTAGTCGAGCCCCTGAAGATCACGAAGCACGATGATCGCACGGGCCTGGAGATCGAGACTCCCCAGGGCGGTCACGACGTCCCGGCGAAGCGTGAGTCGATCAAGCCTCTCCGTGGGATCGGACTCCGTCGCGCCCAGGTTGATCCCGTGTTCGTTTTCCGGAAGCCGGGCGTGCCGCCGGAGCTTCTCGCGTCTCAGATGGCTGTAGACGCAGTTGAGCGTGACCCGGATGCTCCAGGTCATGAACTTCGCCCGGCCGTCGAAACTGGGAAGACCTTCGTACATCCGCAGGAACGCATCCTGGGCGACGTCCGCCGCGATCTCCGGTCGGCCGAGCATCCGAAGACAGAGGCCGTAGATCCGCGGCTGCACCCGCTGGAAGAGAATATCGAGGGAAGCGTTCGAGCCACGCCGCCAGGCTTCGATCAGCTCGAGGTCGGGATCGACCTCCGGCACATGAGTGCCGCGAACGGCGCCCAGGACACCCGAAAGGCCAGGATCCGGATCGAGAGCCGCGTGGGTGCCACTGGCCGCGTTCACCACGTATCCGCGGTTCGCACCACCGGACGTGGCGTTGGCCTCGTCGTATCGGTCAGCTCTTGAGGAATCTGGCATGCGAGGGTGTCCTGAAGGACGTTCTATCAAGAAAACGATGGGAATCCAAAAGCGGTTCGTCTCGCTGAGGTCGGCGGATTCCAGCCGGGTACCATCCGTACGTACGGCTGAAGTTCCAACTGTGTTCCGATTCTGAGTAATTCCAAGCGAGGCTCCGATGCCCGGCCAGGTTTTCCCCTCAACCGATTCATCAAATGATCGTTTTTCCGGCTATCGGTCGCCGCTGGAGACCAGAAACGCTTCCAAGGCGATGCGATCCATCTTCTCCGAGCGACGTAAGTTCGGTTGGTGGAGACGGATATGGCTTGCATTGGCCGAAAGCCAGAAGGAACTCGGCCTCGACATCACCGATTCCCAACTCGACGGGATTCGGGCCGCGCTCGATGACATCGATTTCGAGGTCGCAGCCGAACATGAACGAAAGCTCCGGCACGACGTCATGGCTCACGTTCACACCCTCGGTGATCGCGTCCCGGACGCCGCCGGCATCCTCCATCTCGGGGCGACCAGCCAGGATGTGGTCTGCAACGCGGACATCCTGATTCAGCACGAGGCTCTTGAACTCGTCGCGGCCAAGATCGCCCGAGTCGTCGATCGACTCGGAGACTTCGCCGTCCGTCATCGATCCCTCCCCACCCTCGGTTTCACCCACTACCAGCCGGCTCAACCCACCACCGTCGGCAAGCGGGCCACCCTGTGGGCTCAGGACTTCGCCATCGGACTCGAGGAGATCGAGCGCCTCCGGGACGGACTCCAGCTGCGCGGCATGCGAGGAGCGACCGGCACCCAGGCTTCATTCCTCGGCCTTCTTGACCAGGATCCGGACCGGGTCGATGAGCTGGAACGACTGGTGGCGACCAGCCTCGGCTGGGACCCCGAACGAACCTGGCCGGTCTGCGGACAGACGTACCCGCGACTCGCCGACGCCCGATTGCTGGCCGGACTCGCCACGGTCGCGGCGGCGGTCCACAAATGCTGCAACGACCTGAGACTTCTCGCCAACCTCCGCGAGGTGGAAGAGCCCTTCGAGAAGAATCAGATCGGATCCAGTGCGATGGCCTACAAGCGGAATCCGATGCGGTGCGAACGAGCCACCGGTCTCGCCCGCTTCGTCATGAACCTGATCGGAAACGGCTACGACACCGCCGCCACGCAGTGGTTCGAACGCACCCTCGATGATTCCGCGAATCGTCGGTTGTCGATCGCTGAGGGCTTTCTCGCTCTGGATGGTTGTCTCGACATCCTTGAAAACGTGACCGGGGGCCTCATCGTCCACGAAAAGGTGGTCGAAGCCCATCTCGCGGCGGAACTCCCGTTCATGGCCACCGAGGATCTCATGCTCGAAGCGGCCCGGCGCGGAGGTGATCGTCAGCACCTGCACGAGGTGATCCGGACCGCAAGCATGGAAGCCGCCCGGCGGATCAAGGAAGAGGGTTTGGACAACGATCTCCTCGATCGGCTCCGACAGACTCCCGAATTCGCGTCCGTCCCGTTTGAGGACGTGCTGGTTCCCTCCAGGTTCATCGGGCGGGCACCAACCCAGGTCGATCGCTTTGTCTCCGAGGTCATCGATCCGATTCGTTCGAGGTACTCGGCCTCTCTTCAGGGGGCCGCCGACCTCCGGGTCTGAGCTCCGAACCGAGTGCCAAATGGAACCAAACCAGCGCCAACCGCGTCTTTTCCACTGATTTGAGTGCCCGATCGCTAAAAACAGCGAAAATCAGCAATCTGGCAGCCAAATGTCGCCATCATGCGGCCTCATGGCTGATTTTCAGCCTTTCCAGGTCGCTCATAAGCCTAATTTGACCCGATCTGGACCCCGATTCTGAGCCGACACACGGGTTCCAGCCGATACTGTCGCTCGTCTCAGATCTTCTTTTCGCCCAGAACCCGAGCCGATCCCTGCGGACAGGGAAGCCGGACACAGGGCCCCGACAAGGAGCACCGATCAATGGAAGCCTATGAGCAACTTCGCCGCCTGGTGGATTCGTGTGTCGACGACGTCCAGAAGGCCGCAGGTGGTAACAAGGCCGCCGGGACTCGAGTACGCAAGGTGATGCAGGATGTCCGGGAGGCCGCCAAGCAGCTGCGTGCCGACATCCTGAGTACGCAGAAGCCCGACTGAGCCGCTTCACCCCCCAAAGGTGAGACAAGATTTCGACGCCGCATCCCCACCGGGATGCGGCGTCGTTCCTTTTCCCGGACGGCTCGGCGATTCCAACCGCTCGGTGCAGACGTCGGTCGTTGTCCGGTAGAATCGTCGAACCACTTTCCTCACTGGAACCCCCCGTGTCCTCAGAATTACTCTTCGACTACAGCCACGTCGACTTCGATGCCCCCATGGCCGGGCTTGATCTGATTCACCGCATCAACCCCCATCGTGGCCACATGGTCCAGCTGGATGGAGTCGCCTGGTGGACCGAAGGCCTCGGGGTCGGTTGGAAGGACATTCGAGACGACGAATTCTGGGTCGAGGGACACATTCCAGGTCGACCGCTCTATCCCGGGGTCCTGATGGTCGAAGCGTCGGCGCAACTCTCGAGTTTCGTGATTCAGATCGACAAGTTGGAAGACCCGGATCGAGGCTTCCTCGGCTTCGTCCGCAGCGACGAGACCGTGTTCCGCGGCCAGGTGGTTCCCGGAGATCGCCTCGTGATCCTCGCGAAGATGATCTCGAACAATCGACGTCGCTTCGTTTCAAAGTGCCAGGGCTTCGTCGGTGACAATCTCGTGGTTGAAACCACGGTCACCGGTATGCGGTTCTGACCCGTCGGACCACTCGACCATGACCCTACCGCCGCTCCGATTCGAACCGATTCTGCGAAATCGAGCGTGGGGCGGAGATCGCCTGGCGAACTGGGGTCGGGTCCTGCCGGCCACCGGTGGCATCGGTGAATCCTGGGATCTCGCCGATCTTCCACCGACGATCGCCGGAGGCATCTCGCGGATCGCGGAAGGGCCCTTGGAAGGCCGATCACTCGCGGATCTTCGAGCCGAGCGATCCGGAGAACTCCTGGGCAGGCTGTCACCGGCCTCCACCGGCGGCTTTCCACTCCTCGTGAAACTGCTCGACGCCGAAGACGACCTCTCGGTCCAGGTTCATCCGGATCCGTCCTACGCCGCGGAACATCCGGAAGCATTCGTCAAGAACGAAGCCTGGTTCGTGCTGGAAGCCCGACCCGGAGCCGCGGTCTATCGGGGGATCAAGGACGACGTCACACCAGAGCTCTTTCTCGAGGCCCTGCGGGAAGGCCGCCTGCTCGAATGTCTCGTTCGCATCGAGGTCCGACCGGGCGACTGCGTCCGGCTCCCCAGCGGGATCTGCCATGCCCTGGGCGCGGGTGTTCTGGTGATCGAAGCCCAGACCCCGAGCGACACCACCTTTCGCGTCTGGGACTGGGATCGAAACGATCCCGCCCGCCCGCTTCATCTCGAGGCGGCGCTGGAATGCATGCGATTCGGCGAACGGCAGCATGATGGTCGCCCCGCGGTGATCAGCCTCGACCAGGCGACCCCGGTGAGCCACGACGGCATCACCACCCGCCGTCTGTGCTCCACCGACGACTTCACCATCGATCACGTCGAACTCGCCGACCGTCGACTGGAAATCACGACCGACGATGAACCCACGGTGCTGACCGGAGTGTCCGGAACCGCCCAAGTCCTCGACGCGGAGGGACGGTCGACCCGTCTGGCCGCCGGAGACACCGTTCTGATCCCGGCCTCCTGTCCCCGACCGGAAGTCCGGTCCGATTCGTCCGCGAGCATCCTCCAGATCAACCTGCCCCTGGTTTCTCCGAGGACCCTGGCATGAAGAGAGTCTCATCGAGTCACACGCTTCGAATGCTCTGCATCCTCTGCGGGTTCGCCTTCGCGACCTCCCCCGCCCGAGCGGTGGACCACCGCATCGAACTCGATGCCCCGTGGCCGCAGGCGGCCGACGTCGCCCCCGGGGATCGGATCCTGCTCGCCGCGGGTCTCCACTCGTCGGTCATGATCCAGTCGTATCGCGGAACCAGCGAGGCTCCCGTGGTGATCACCTCCGCCCACCCGAAGATCCCAGCGGGAATCGGGAAGGGCACCGAGCGTGACTGGGCGCTCGAGCTCCGCGATTGCGATCACGTGACCGTCAAGAGCCTGCTGGTCATCGCCCCCGCTCAAGGAGGCGTGCGAGTCGTCGGACCGGCGTCCGGCCGGCGTGGCTCGGTCTCGCTGGTGGATCTTCAGGTGCTTCCTCCCACCGCGGATCGCTTCCCCGAATTCGGCATCTCCGCCGCCCGCCTCGACCGCCTCGACCTGGCCGGACTTCGCGTCTATCGCTGGCTCGACACTGGATTCCGGATCGAGGACACCGGCACCGTTCGAGGTTCCGTCCTGGTCGGCGAAGGAACCGGCAAGCTCGGCAGCGGTCTCGTCGGACTTGCATCACTCGGTGTCGATCGGACCCGGTTGACCGGATGCTCGTTCATCGGCATGACGAAACTGGGGGTGACCGTGAGCGGCCTGGCCGGATCCAGATCGTCACTGGAGATGGATCGATGCGTGTTCCTGAAGATCCCCACTCCGATCGAAATCGACGCCGGGTCCCACACCTCCCTGTCCGTCGATCTTCAGCGAAGCACGATCGTGAACCCGGTCGAAGGCGTGGTCGTCGTGACGGAACCGAAGTCCGCACCGATCGCGGGCAAGGAAACCACCGCCGATGACCGGGATCCCATCACGGTGAAGATGAGTTCCTGCCTCGTGACCTGGACCGTGGGCCGACTGAAGACTCTCGTGGATCCCGGCACCTCCTCGGCCGATTTCGAGTTCGGTCCCAACCTCTGGTGGTCGGCGGAGTCTTCGGAGCTCGTGGATGCCTTTGGTGGCTTCCCGGGTCGAAAGACGGGAACCCAGCTCGTCGACGTCGATCCAGACCTGGAAACGAAGTCCTTGATCGCCCGAAATCCGGCGGCTGCAGCCTTTGGCCACGGCGTCGCGGAAGATAACCCAAGCGGACCTGAATGACCTCGTCGGCCCCCGTATACTCCGAATGAACATGGATTCCACCGGACCCATCCCATTTCGTGCCTCCGCGGCCTACGGCGTGAGACCGACCGCCCCCGCCGGGCGACCGATCACTGCCACGACGACCACTGGGGCCGCCGGGATGGCTCCCGAGGCCAACGCCACCATCCGCCCCACCGTCGTCGACCAGGTTGAAACCCGCTCGGCAGCCACGGGACGACTCGACCTGCTGGTCGCCGGGACCGTTCGGAGCGACATCAATCGGGGCACCGGTTTCGATGGAGATTCCGTCTCGACCATCCCGAGCGGGACTCACCTCCCGACCCGACCCCAGGCCGTGAACGAGGGGCCGATGCACCTCTACAACCGCCAGGCGGACCGGATCGAGGCCGCCACCGGCGTGGCCCTCGGCCGTACCCTCGACATCCAGGGCTGAGCCCCTTTTCAGGGCGTTCCGTGGCTTGAGACCCCTGCTGCTTGTGAGTGGCCGGGAGGGCAGTTATTCTTCTTGTTCTCGCGAGACGTCCGGAGTCGCCCGACTTCGATCAACCTCTTCGCCCCACTCCCCTCGGAACGAGGGGAACGATTCCAGGCCCGCTTCGAGGAGCACCCCCACCCATGGCTTCGACCGGCACCGTTCTTCAGGTCATCGGCTCGACTTTCGACGCCCAGTTCCCCGAGTCCGATCTCCCCGAGATCTACAACGCGATCGACGTCGAGCTCGAGCAATCGGGACAGAAGGTCCGTCTCGTGGGAGAAGTCGCCAAGCACCTTGGCGGCGGCGTCGTCCGCTGCATCGCACTTGGTTCGACCGACGGCATGCGCCGAGGTCAGCCCTGCGTCGACACCGGCAGTTCCGTCCAGGTCCCCGTCGGTGAGAAGGTCCTTGGACGCGTCTTCAATCTTCTCGGCGAACCCGTCGACGAACGCGGCCCGGTCAACGCTGAGAAGTTCAGCCCGATCCACAAGGATCCGCCCAAGTTCGTCGACCTCAACCCCAAGACGCAGATCCTCGAGACCGGCATCAAGGTCGTCGACCTTCTCTGCCCGTTCGTCCGCGGTGGCAAGATCGGTCTCTTCGGTGGTGCGGGAGTCGGCAAGACGGTCGTCATCCAGGAGATGATCGCCCGCGTGGCTCGTAACTTCGGTGGCTACTCCGTGTTCTGCGGCGTCGGGGAACGAACCCGCGAAGGGAACGACCTCTGGCTCGAGATGCAGGAGGCGGAGTACAAGGACGCGGAAGGAAACACCGCCCACGTCCTCGACAAGGTCGCCATGGTGTTCGGGCAGATGAACGAACCCCCGGGCGCCCGACTTCGCGTCGCGCTTTCCGGCCTGGCGATGGCGGAAGACTTCCGCGACGCGTCGGGCAAGGAGACCCTGATCTTCGTCGACAACGTGTTCCGCTTCACCCAGGCGGGTTCGGAAGTGTCGGCCCTCCTCGGACGAATGCCTTCCGCCGTGGGCTACCAGCCGAACCTCGCCACCGAGATGGGATCGCTCCAGGAGCGGATCACCTCGACGCGGCAGGGCGCGATCACCTCGGTGCAGGCCATCTACGTGCCGGCCGACGACCTCACCGACCCCGCGCCCGCGACCACCTTCGCCCACCTCGATGCGTTCGTGGTCCTCGAGCGAAAGATCGCCGAGAAGGGCATCTACCCCGCGGTCGATCCGCTGGGATCCTCGAGCCGCATCCTCGACCCCAACGTCATCGGCGAGCGACACTACGCCGTGGCTCGCCAGGTCCAGTCGATCCTCCAGCGGTACAAGGACCTTCAGGACATCATCGCCATTCTCGGTGTCGATGAATTGAGTGAAGAGGACAAGCTGACCGTGTCCCGGGCTCGAAAGATCGAACGCTTCCTCTCCCAGCCGTTCTACGTGGGCGAGGTCTTCACCGGCTTCCCGGGCATCACCACCACCCTCGACGAGACGATCGATTCCTTCGAACGCCTGGTGGCGGGCGAGGGCGACGACCTGCCGGAGAATTCGTTCATGTACGTCGGCACGCTCGACGACGCACGAGCCAAGGCCGAGAAGATGGCCGCGAACGCCTGACCCGACCGACCGAATCGAAATCAGACCGACCGGCGAGCGTTTCGACGCTCGCCGGTTTTTCTTTCGTCCGAACCTCGAAAGCCCGCCCCACCCTCAGCGGCCGCGAGAAGGAGCCGGCGAGACGAACAACGGCGTGCCTCCGCCACCGTCTCCGGAGGATTCCACCGACGAGGTCGCTTCGGGAATCGGCGCTCGCCAGGTCAGAACCCGACCGTCCAGTCCGAACCACACCACCCAGACCCGCTCCGGCACGGTCCGTGGAAAGACCGCGGCGGTGGTGATGGTGCTGAGGTTGTCCCCGTACTGCCAACGCGGACCGGATATGGAGCTGCCATCCTCCCCCGTCTCCCCGGGGATCACCACGCCGGGCGTTCCCAGCAGTTCCCTGACCTGGACTTCCGTCATTCCAGCCTGGATCGAATCGAAACCGGCGCGGACCCCCGACGTGCACCCGGCGAGAACGACACTCCAGAGAAGACCGACGACGAAGAGGAAAGACCGGATGGAGATCGACATGGGAGCAGGCTACCGGCCCCACCCGACTCGGTCTTCCCATACGATCGCCGCATGACTTCGACCTTGCCTTCGGACCTCACCCTGCCCGCAGATTCCCCCCTCGAAGCCTCCGGCATCGAACCCGCGATCCTCGCCGTGGTCGAGACCCATGGCGAGGAGGCCCGCGACCACGCCCGCCGAGGTATCGGCCAGTGCGCCGAGCGGTGGCAGGCCCGGGATGGTGATGCCGAAGCCTTCAAGACCTTCTGCGTCGACCACTACGCCTCCACGGCCGAGGACCGAACCCGACTCCTCGATCGGCTGGAGACCGCGGTCGAGCAGGTTCGAGGACATCTCTACGAGATGCGACGGAATCTCCGCCGTTGGAGCGACGTGGTCGGTGATTCCCTCCCCAAGACCGATGCCCTCCTGGCCACCTTCGACCCCGCACCGGATCTCGTCGAACAGCAATACGCCCAGAAGCTGGCCTTCGTGGCCCTGCTGAACCTCGAGAAATCCACCCTTGATCAGATGCTCGCGGCCGGGGGTGACTGGGACGCGGACCGCTGGGCGGAGGCCCGCATCGTCGGCTCCTTTGGACCCCGCATTCCCAAGGAGGTGGCCGACCTGGCCCGGGAGCTCCACTTCAAGAGCTACAACTGGGTCTCGAACTTCCACATCCCGGTGGGCACGATGGTCGACACCACCGGCCGTCGGTGGTTCGAAGCCGACCGTTCGCTCCTGGCCCACTGGTTGGTTCGAGAAGAGATCAAGGCCGGCTACAACGATCCCGACGGAGTCGCCAAGCAGCGGGCCCTCGCGTGGGTGATGAGTCGATACATCGACGGTTCCCTGCCCCAGGCGGTCATGGACTGCAGTTCCAGCGCCGACTGGAACCCCGCGGCCAACACGATCGACGGCGAGGACCCCGGACCCACCATCGATCTCAAGCGCTACGAGCACTGGATGGACAACGTCACCGTCGCCCGCGCCTACGACGCCCATCACCCGGAACACCCGACGGCCATCGCGAGGAAGTTCGGTCTCGAGCGAGAGATCCCCGAGACCGAGGTCGAGCAACTGCTGGTCGACATCCTGTCCGCCCCGGTTCGCGGCGACCTCGCCGCCCTGCTTTCCGAACGCCTGGGACGCCCGCTCGAGGCGCACGACATCTACTTCGACGACCTCTTCGAGACCCGCGACGCGGAGGAGATGAATTCGGAGGTCTCCCGACTCTGCAAGGACGAGCATGAATTCGAAGCCAAGCTCCCCGAGATCCTTCGTGGCCTCGGATGGCCGGACGACGACGCGGAGTTCCTGGGAACGCGAGTCCGAGTGGAGATCGCCCGCGGTTCCGGACACGCCATGCGTCCACAACTCGCCGAGTACGGGGCCTGGCTGAGGACCAACCGACTCAAGGATCAACTGGGCTGGGACGGCTTCGACACCGCGATGCACGAACTCGGTCACAACCTCGAACAACTCTGCTCGACGTTCTTCGTGCCCCGGCCGGCGCTTCGGGGCGTGCCCAACACCGCCTGTACCGAAGCCTTCGCCTTCCTCTACCAGTCCCTGGCCAAGCGAGCCTTGGGAATCGAGGACGAAGCCGCGGCCGAACGGGCGTACCACGAAGAGACGATCGCGGCGATGCTCATGACCTGCCAGATCGCGGGCCCCAGCCTGGTCGAACTTCGAACCTGGCGCCAGATCTACGAGCTGGGTGATGCCTGCACGCCGGAGACGATTCGAGCCACGCTGCTTCGCAACGCGGAGGAAGTCTGGGCGGAATTCTTCCAGGCGCACCACGGCGACGACCCGTATCACATCCTCGGGGCGTACCAGCACATGCTCGGCCATCCCCTGTATCTCGCCGACTACGCCATCGGCCGGACGATCAGTCACCAGATCCGGAGTCACATGCGAGGCCGTGATCTCGCCGCGGAGACCAAACGGATCTGTTCGATCGGGTCGGTGACTCCGGACGCCTGGATGCGAGAAGCCGTCGGCGGTCCGTTGTCCGCCCGCCCGCTGATCGAGGATTGTGCGGCGGCGATTTCCGCAGTCCGCTGATCGGAGAACACCCATGGGAGTCCTGAAAGCCACCCTCGAGGGATACGGCCCGGATCCGCGGATCTGGTGGCGGAACATCACCTGGCGAATGGATTCGTTCACGTCGAATCACCCCGTGATCTTCGTCGTGGGCGCCCCGCGCAGCGGTACGACCCTCCTGCAGACGCTGCTTCAGGCACACCGCGAGTGCTTCGGGATCGAAGGCGAGACCGGGCTCTTCGACTGGCAGAATCTCTTCCGCAAGGAACGACTCCACTTCGGGCTGGAGGGGGACGCCCTGAAGTCGGCGATCGAGGAGGCCTCGGGACGCGTCGACTTCATGGACCGACAGATCTCCAGGCTGGCGGCGGAAACCGGCCGACGCATCTTCATCGAGAAGACCCCCCAGCACGTGATGCGGCTTCCAGTGATTCTGCGAAGCTTTCCCCGGGCCCGCATCGTCCACATCACCCGTGACGGCCGGGACGGTTTCTGCAGCGCCCAGAGTCATCGCAACGTACCCCAGCGACGATCCGTCTCCGCCTTCGGCCACTACTGGCGACGGTGCGTGCGGGCCGGCCTCGCCTTCGACGAGGACCCTCGGCTTTCTCGAATCCGATACGAGGACCTCGCAAGCGACCCCGAGGCCACGCTTCGCACCCTGGTGACCGGATTGGATCTGGAATGGGATCCGAACCAGCTTGATCCGATGCGGCGCGGGAACGACGCTCGAGCCCGAAGAACCGAATTCTCCCGGCTGGGTGAAGCGATCTCCGACAGCCGGATCGGACGGTGGAAGAACGAACTCGATGAAGCCCAGCAGCAGGCCTTCCTGCAGATCGCGGGCCGGGAACTGGAGATTCTCGGGTACGAGCACTGACTCGTTCCACCAGCTTCCGACCCACGACCAACGCCGGGCGTTTTCGCCCGTCCAGGACCACCAGGTCACCCGGTGCAGTCACCCCACTCCGAGAGGAACAGCCCGAGATCGGCGCCACCGACCTCGCCGTCACCGTCGAGGTCGGTCGAACAACCCGAGCAGGCCCCCCAGTCACCAAGAATCAGGCCCAGATCACCCCCGTTGACCACGAGATCTCCATTGAGATCCGCGGGACAGGAGAACACCCCGGGCGCCATCCGAAGGCCTCTCGAAGCCAGCGGCACCCAGGAGCGCCCCGCCTGGGTGAAGATCACGACGTCGCAGTTGCCCGCGATGAAACGAGTGGCCCGAAGTGAGAAGGTGATCAACCCCTCTTCGCCCTCCGAGGTCTGGACTTCACCCACCAGCGAGGAACCGGGGGTGCCGCCATCGAGCGAGAAGGCGTCGGAGAAGGTCATGTCCGGGGCGTAGACCACGGCCCGCCAGACCACGGTCTCCCCATCGAAACCGGTATCGAGGAAAGGAAAATCAACCTCGGAGACCACGCCCACCGAGATCTCGATCGGATCCGGAGGGACGATCGGACAGAGATCCCGCCGGTCCTGCACCGAGCCGCGACACGATGAGATCCGACCGTCGACGAGATTCTCCAGCTGCATTTCGTAGCAGCCGACCTGATTCAGGGCCGTCATTCCGACCGGCCGATCGATGCGGACCACCACGTTGACGCAACCTCCCGCCGCCACCACCACGGGATTCGGCGTGAGCAGGGTGAAGCCGGTGGGCCCGGCGATGCCACCGCAGTCCGGCGGGGTGAGACCACTGAAGGAGATCTGCACGTCGGCATCGATCTGGGATGCGTTGCAGACCGGGATCGTCACATCGATGAAGGCGTCGTCCAGACAGAACGGTCGATCCCACGGCGGGTCGCAGGTGACCTTGCATTTTCCGGCCTCGCCCGCGGCGTGGATCGCCTGAATTTCGGACGCATCGAGAGCGCGGCGGAAGTATTCGACTTCGTCGATCACTCCGTCGAAATGTTCGGCCTGGTTGTTCCCCGCACTGCAGAACGGATCCATCCGCCCGATGTAGAAGGCCGCGCCCCCCATGCTTCCGAGGGTCGGCGTGAAGGGAAATGACAGGACGCCGAACTCCTCCACCCCGTCGATGTAGAAGCGACAGGTCTCGTTCGGCAGGCCTCGATCACAGGCGAACGCCACGTGGACCCACTGCCCGGCGGTGACCGGATTGGATGACGTCCAACGAGCCTGCAGCGGACCATCCGAGAAGCCGGTCTCGAGTCGTCCGTCACGGACATAGAAGGCGTAGCCCTGACAGAAACTGTTGCTGGAGGCGATGGGATGCAGTCCACCGGGACTGGACGCGTCGATCCGGATCCACGCGTCGATGGTCAGATCCCCAGTCACCACCGCAACGCCGTCCATCTGAAGCAGCGGATCTCCGGCGATGCGCACGTGATCATCCAGTCCGTCGAACTCCAGGGCGTTCTCGACCATGCCCGAAACGATCACCGGTCCGCCGACGTGAAGCCCATCGAGGCCCGAGATCGAATCCGCCGCGAGCGTGCCCGCGAGTTCATCCAGGGTCCACCAGGCGGTCATCTCGATCGGGGGATCGGTGCAGGGACCGATCGGCTCGGGATCCTCACAGATGACCTGCTCGAACCAACGGACTTCCAGTGGGTTCAATTCAGGCTGCTCCGTTGGCTCAAGGGCGACCGCCATCAATTTCAATTCACGCCGAACGATCTGATCGGGAATCACCTGTGGAGCGTAGGGCTCCTCTTCACAATCGCTCCGGAGGGTTGCATCCGTACGGACCAGGTACTGGTCGGCGAGGGCCGTCCCGAAGGACCAGGTTTCACCCACGAGCGCGTAACCCGCGCCGTCAGGAACGAAGTCGAGCCCCTTCTCGGAGGAGGCGCCGCCGTAGCGCCAACCCTGAGCCGAGTTGGGTGCCGCCAGATCGATCTCCACGATCGCCGCCTTCCGGACCGGATCGGGAAAACTCGAGAAACCGGGAAGTCGCACCTGGCCGGCCGAGGTGATGTCCATGCCCTTGTTTCCCGCGAACGCTCCGATGCCTCGGTACCACTGGACCATGAAGTTGAGATCCAGCCTCATGAGATAGGTGCCGCCACCTTCGTTGAGCTGCTTTGAAAACCCGGTCACGACGTATCCGTCGTCCACCACTCGCAGTCCGCGGCCGAAATCACTGAACGCATCGAACCCGAGCTCCGCCGCGAGGATCGGCGTGCCGAATTCATCGATCACCGCCATCAGGGTCTCGGATTTCGAGAACGAGTCGTTCTGGAATCGACCGGTGAGATGGAACATCGAGCGATCATCCACTCGAGTCTCCTCCACCGCGCAGAACTCTCCCATCCCGAAGGGGTGATCCGGCATGTCGTATCGATTCATCCAGATCTCGTCGCCGACTCCGTCGGTGCGAATCAGCATCGGCACGATGCTCCCGCTCGGCGATCCCACTTCACACGCCAGCAGGAAGCCTCCGTCGAGAGTCTGAATCAATTCATAGGTTTCGTAGGCGTTGGCTCCGGGGTAGAGACGTTGGTCGAGGTAATTCCCCGCTCCGTCGAAGAAGACGATCGCCGCGTGGAAGCCACCGACGTCGTCCACGTGAAGCCCCGCGGCCACCACCCTTCCATCCGCGGCCTCGATCACGTCCATGGGATAGAAGTCACGGACGCTTCGCCGCCATTCGATCGTCGTGGTCGCCCCGTCGATCCGACTCAGCACGGACGAGCCGCAGACCAGGAGATCGTCGTCGAGGGTGACGGCGATTCGCTCCCCCCGGTCGCTCACCGAGGAGTCTCCGAACGCCCACTGCCCCTGGGCATGAACCGTGTCCGAGGCCAGGGCGGAGGCGGCCGTCAAAACGGTCGCCATGATGGTGGTCGGCTTCATATCTTGATTCCGGGAGGGAGAATGACGAGCATCGGATCCGCGAACCGGTACCCGTCCAGTCTCCGGAGTCATCCCCCACTTCTCTCAGTAATTCCATCCAGTCCGACCGAATCGCCGCCCACGACTCCCAACACCCGAAAAAACCGCCCTCCGGATGGAGGGCGGTCTTGCGGATTCTTCGGATGGAACCGTGGTGTCAGGCCGAAAAGCTGGATCCGCAACCACAGGTGTTGGTCGCGTTGGGATTCGTGAACACGAATCCTCGGCCCATGATCTCGTCCTTGAAGTCGATCGTGGTTCCATTGAGGTAGAGGTAGGACTTCGGATCGCAGACCACGCTGACGGTGAAGGATTCACCTTCGGCGGCGCCGTCGTCGCCGGTGGCGACCGCGGCCCCTCCGACTCCGATGCTCGTGGTCTCCGTCTCCGCCGGGGCGGGCCGGCGGTTGTAGGTGAATTCCCACAACTCGTCGGAGTCCTTGGCGACCTCGGTCAGGTCCAGAAGGTAACTGAAGCCGCTGCAGCCTCCACCCTTGACGCCGACCCGGAGTCGGATCTTGGCGGGGTCGAGGTCCTGCTGGCGGATGATGGCGTCGATCTCACGGGCGGCGGTCTCGGTGACGTTCACGGACATCGTGTGGACTCCTCTTCAGTGCGAGTCAGTGGGTGTGGGAATGCTCGTCGGACTCGACCTCGAGACCATTCTTCTTCTTGTAATCGGCGATCGCGGTTCGGATCGAATCCTCGGCCAGGACCGAACAGTGGATCTTGACCGGCGGCAGTGCGAGTTCCTCGACGATCTCGGTGTTTCGGATCTTGAGCGCGTCGTCGACGTTCCGGCCCTTGATCCACTCGGTGGCCAGGGATGAACTCGCGATCGCGGAGCCGCAACCGAAGCACTTGAACTTCGCATCTTCGATCACGCCATCGTCGCTGACGCGGATCTGGAGCTGCATCACGTCGCCACACTCGGGAGCGCCGACGATTCCGACTCCGACGTCGGACCGTTCCTTCACCTCGCCGGAGGTTCCGAAGGATCCCACGTTGCGCGGGTTCTGAAAATGGTCGACGACCTTGTTGCTGTACGCCATGGGTCTGCTTCCTTACGAGTGGCGGGCGGTCCCGTCAGTGGGACTGCCACACGATGGTGGTGATGTCGATGCCTTCCTTGTGGAGATCGTAGAGCGGGCTGAGCTTCCGAAGATGCTCGACCGCCTCCGCGATCTCATTGATCGCGAAATCGACCTCCTCCTCGGTCGAGAAACGACCGAGCGAGAGGCGGAGGGAGGAATGGGCGAGTTCGTCGCCGAGCCCGAGGCCCTTCAGCACGTAGCTGGGTTCGAGACTGGCGCTGGTGCACGCGGATCCGCTGGAACACGCGATGTCCTTGATGGCCATCATCAACGACTCGCCCTCGACGAAGCCGAACGAGATGTTCGTCAGGTGAGGGAGACGCCGGTCGGCGTGACCATTCACCTCGACCACGTCGAGGCGGGAGGAAAGTTCGGTTTCAAACTTGCGCCGAAGGATCAGCAGGCGATCCCGCTCCGCTTCCATCTCGGCCCCGCAGATCTCACAGGCGGCGCCGAAGCCGACGATGCCCGAGACGTTGAGGGTTCCCGAACGCATTCCGCGTTCGTGGCCCCCGCCGTCCATCATCGCCTGCAGGCGGACTCGCGGACGTCTCCGACGAACATAGAGGGCGCCGACTCCCTTGGGACCGTACATCTTGTGTCCGGACCAGGAAAGAAGATCGATGTTGTCCTTTTCGACGTCGGTCGGCATCTTGCCGACCCACTGGGTGGCGTCGGTGTGGAAGACAACCTTGTGCTCGCGACAGAGGGCACCGATCTCCGGAACCTCGTTGATGGTCCCGACTTCGTTGTTGGCCCACATGATGCTCACGAGGATGGTGTCGTCCCGCATCGCCTCCCGGACCATGTCGGCGGTGATGATGCCGTCCGGCCCGGGCTCGAGCCAGGTGACGTCGAACCCTTCCCGCTCCAGTCGCTTGCAGGGATCGAGGACGGCCTTGTGCTCGATGATCGCGGTGATGATGTGGCCACGATCGGAGGAGCCGGCCGGTGCCTTGGCATACATCTGAGCCGCGCCCTTGATCGCGAGGTTGTTGCTCTCGGTCGCCCCACTGGTCCAGACGATCTCTTTCGGGCCGGCGCCGATCAGGGTCGCCGCCTGTTGACGGGCCTGGTCGACACCCGCTTCCGAGGCCCAGCCGAACGCGTGGTTGCGACTGCCCGGATTGCCGTAGATCTCGGTGAAGTACGGAAGCATCGCTTCGACCACTCTGGGATCTGTCCGGGTGGTGGAGGCGTTGTCCATGTAGATCGGAAGATTCACGCTCGCTTGACTCCTTGGGTCGACCCAGACTCCGGGGAGTCGTGGTCGTTGATGAATCCGGGCCTCGCTTCACGCAAGGAAGCCATGAGCCCGCCGGATTTCCGGCGAAGCCGATGGGATCGGGTTCGTTGGGCCGGATGCGAGGATGCATCCTGACATCATCCTTTTATTCTACCGGCGATACGAGCAAGACTCCACCTCCCAAAGTCGGAGAAAACCACTCTCGGACGTCAAAGACCTACACTCGGACGCCAATATGCCGGATCCAGAGATCATTCATCATCCCGAAGGCCTCCGAGACTTCGTGGGCGGGACCTTCCTTCCGACCATGGGAGCCCTCCATGAGGGCCACCTTTCGCTCATTCGAGCCGCGGCCGGACATGAGGGACCGGTGCTGACCAGCATTTTCGTGAATCCGACGCAGTTTGCGCCCGGCGAGGACTTCGATGCCTATCCGCGGGGACTGGATCGCGATGCCGCACTCGCGGGCGAGGCCGGATGCGACGCCATCTACGCCCCCTCGGCGGCCACCATGTATCCGGAGGGACCGGCCGCCGCGATCGCCGCCGCGGCCGCCTTTCCCCTGCCACCCGTGGCCGTGGAACCGGGCCTCGAAGACGCCGATCGTCCTCGTTTCTTCGGAGGCGTCTGCCTGATCGTGGACCGCCTTCTCCGACACGCTCGGCCGGCGAGGGCCATGTTCGGCGAGAAGGACTGGCAGCAGCTGCAGGTCATCGACGCCATGGTCGCCTCCGACCCCGAACTCTCCGGCATCGCGATCCTGCCGGGCCCCGTCATCCGGGACCCCGACGGACTCGCCATGTCCAGCCGGAACACTCGGATCCCGAAATCCGAACGCGACCGGGCTCTGGGCATCACCCGGGGACTGCAGGTCGCGCATGCGGCCCAGCATCCGACGACCGCCGAGTCGATGATGCGGGAGACCCTCGAAGCCCACGATCTGGAGATCGGCTACGCGGTGGTCCGAAACCCCGTGACCCTTCTTCCGGTTCGTGATTTCACCGAACCCACGCGAGCCCTCGTGGCCGCCGTCCTGCACTGGGACGGAGGGTCGGTCCGACTGATCGACAATCGCGCGATGACCGTATGGCGTTGATCCGGGCCGCCATCCTCCTGCTCCCGCTCGCGTCGGGAATCATCGGCTGCACCGTCAAGACGCCGGGGACGAATTCCATGCTCGCGGTGCGGCGGGGACCGCCGGTACTGGAACTCCCGACCTGGGCCGACCCCCCGTCGCCGGAAGCGAGCGAAGTGCTTGGTCAAGGTCAACCCGTCGGGTTCGCGGTGCTGAACCCGGAGGGACACGCGATCTCGATGACCCGGCATCCCGATCGAGGTCCGGTCGAGATCTGGGAAGCGACTCCGTTTCCGGTCTCCGACGTGGTCTCGGTGATCGATGCCGATCTCATCGGTTCGGTCACCGGCCGAATCGCGATCATCGAGGTTGCGCCCAGCGATCCTCGAGCCGGGCAACCGGTCCCTCGGCGCCGTGCGGTCGACGGACTGCTCTTTCAACCCGCCGAAACCGGAAACGACCGACTGGCCGTCATTCTCGGCAGCCTTGCACGCTTCAATCCCGGGGAACGCTGGATGACCGAAGCGTTCCTTCGCGATGGCTGGAGCGTCCTGGTCTCCAGTCCTCCGATCAATTCCCCCGATGCGGTGACTCGAGGGCGGACCCGAGTCGCGCCGGGCGTCGATCCGGATCGAGCCGGGCGGATGCTCGGGGTCGAATTCGACGTGGCGATCGGAAGCTGGGCGGTCGGTCTCGCCGCCATCCTGCGTCAATTCGATGCCGACGGACTCATCCCAACCGGGCCGATGGTTCTCGTGGGCATGAGCAGTGGCGGACTCGCGGCCCCGGCGATCGCGGCCGCCCTCGATCCGATCCGACCCACCGCGGCCGCCGCACTCATCGCCACCGGCGTGGACCCCGCGTTGATCATCGCCCGAACCTCGCTCGGGGATGAAGACCTCCGCATCCAACGCACGGGCCCCCGGATCAGCCATCAGGATCTTCCACGGTTCGTGGAGAGCTACCACCGGGAGAGCCGGTTGGACGGCGAGGATCTGGATGAATGGTTCGCGGACCGTCCCATCCTGATTCTGGAAGCCGGATTCGATGCCGCCATTCCCGCGGAATCCCGACGACAGTTGCGGCAGCGACATCCGAAAGCGGCGTACTGGTGGCTCCCCACCGGTCATTACGGACTCTTCGCCGCCCTGCTGCGGGAAGCAACGCGGGTGGTGGAGTGGTTCGACCCGCGGATGATCGCGGTCGACGGAACCGTCGAAAGAGCCGATTCGAACGGTCCTGCCGAGGAAAAACGGTGATTCCCCGCGAATCGCGGTTCCGATCCCGCGAGGCGTTTTCGTACCATGGATTCCGAGCCGTTCCCGGCCATCGCGAGACCCATTCAAGACCGGACTCCGGAAGCACCAGAAGCCACATGCGAACCAACACTCGAAATCGTCTGTTCGTCGCCTTCCTCGCTCTGGCGATGCCGGTCGCCATCGCCGGCGTCGGGCCCATCGCATCGGCGTCCGCACCCCACGCGGACGACGAGGAGTCACGCCGCTGGAAGGATCGCCTGAACGCCGCCGATCGCGCCGCGGCCGAGACCGGCGTGGGCTTCGCCATGCCCGATCTCCCCGAGGATCTCACCTGGTCGAAGGGGCGCTCGCCGTTCAAGTCGATGACGGAGATGAAGGGTCGGGTGCTGGTCATCCAGAGTTGGACCGCGGGCACCTCGCAAGGTCGGACCATTCCGCGGAAGGTCGAGAAGGCGTTGCGAGAGGTCGGGAAATCCGGAGACGTGGTCGTGGTGCTTCTCCACACGCCCGAGGGAATCGAGAAGGCCGCCGCATTCTGCGAACGCGTGAAGAGCCCCTTCCCGGTCGCGTTCGACGCGTCCGGGGCGACCTGTGATCTGATCGGCGCCTATCGCCGCCCGATCAACGTCGTGATCGATCGCGAAGGAGAGGTCCGCTATGCGGGCCTGACCGACAAGGGCCTTCGAGCCGCGGTCGCCAAGGTCGTCGCCGAACCCTTCGACCAGGACGATCTCCCGGCCGCCCGGATCAGTCCGTCCGAACCTGAAGACGCGACCAGCGACATCGCCACCAGCTATCCCCCGATCGAAGGCGGCGTCGGCTCCGCGGCGGACCTCCGCGGTCGAAAGGCACCGGATTTCTTCGTCGAACGCTGGCTGAGCCCGGAGCCGGATGCCCGAGGCAAGGTCGCGATCGTCGATTTCTGGGCCACGTGGTGCGGACCATGCGTCAAGGCCATTCCCCACATGAACGAGATCGCCAACACCTTTCGAGGGAAGGTGGAGTGCGTCGGGATCTCGGATGAGTCGCCGGATCGGTTCATGCAGGGGCTGAGGCAGCGGAAACTCGACCCGACGACCTTCCGGTACAGCCTCGCCCTCGATCCAGACGGGCGGATGAAGAGCGCCTTCAACATCCGAGGCATTCCTCACGTGGCCGTGATGTCCACCGACTGGATCGTCCGCTGGCAGGGCCACCCGGCACGACTGACCACGGAGATCGTGCAACAGATCATCGACGCCGACCCGGGAGTCACCTCTGGCGACGCGGCTTCCCCGGACGGCGACGCCTCCGGCGGACATCCCCCCTCGCGTTGGGCTTCAGCCTCGAAGCGCTGAGTCGATCTGTTTCAGCGTTCGCGGGAGACCACCGCACGGGCGAGGTCCCGGAGGAGATCCTCCGTGCCGCCGAAGTCGCGACCCTCGATCGCCCGGACCGCGACGTCGACCTGTTCGACCGCGAATTCCTGAGCCCGGTCGATGGCGTCTCCGGCTCGAAGCAGTTCGAGCAACCCATTGGCGTCGCGGCGACGGAAGACGTCCACCGCGGACGAGAAGGTCTCCGCATCGGCATCGTCAAGAAGCAGGATCATCGGCAGGGTGAGCTTTCCCTTGGCGAGATCGCGTCCCACGCTCTTTCCGACGACTTCGAGGTCGCCTTCGAGATCCAGGATGTCGTCCCGCACCTGGAACGCGATGCCCAGCCGCTCGCCGAACTGTCCAAGTGCCTCGACCGTCTCCGGCTCACCGCCGACGATCATGGCGCCCAGTCGGCCGCAGGCTCCGACCAGGACCGCGGTCTTGCGACGGACGATCTCAATGTAGGTCGAAAAATCCAGTCCGAGATCATCCCGATGGTGGAGCTGGACCAGCTCTCCCTCGCAGAGCGTGTTGGTGACCGCCCCGAGCCGCTCGGTGAGGTCCGCATCACCGATCGACGCCGCCAGGTGGAAGGCGTTCGAGATGAGGTAGTCGCCCAGCATCACCGCGGTCTCGTTTCCCCGAAGCCGATTCACCGTCGCCCCGCCGCGGCGATCGTCCGCCTCGTCGAGGACGTCGTCGTGCACGAGGGTCGCCATGTGGATCATTTCGACCACGCCCGAAAGACGCAGCAGGGCGTCCTTTTCGAACACCGAGAGATCCCCGCCCGCCGCGGACGCGCCGGAGAGGAGGGTCAGGGTCGGTCTCAACATCTTCCCGCGATAGCGAGCGACGTGGCCGCAGAGATCCGCGACCGCCGGGAAGTCACTGGCGATCTGCCGTTCAAACACCCGCGAGACCTCGCCGAGCGCTTCGGCGAGGGGGGCGGCGATCCGGTCGTGTCGGGGGTCGAGATCGATCATGGTTCAAAGGTCCGGCCGAATGGTTTCGTCTCTCCTGAGTCCGGGGATTCGCCGTCCCGGACTCACTTCTCGGCGGTGAAGTAGGCGATCCAGCCCGGGCACGCCTCGCCCCGCTCTGCGGGCTCGAACTCTCCGTCCCCTTCGCCGGTGTCCTCCTCCGTGCCTTCCCACCAGACGGTCACGTTCTTGAAGCCAGCCTCCTCGAGGACCTCCCGAATCTCGGGCAGCGACCAGAGCCGCCACTCGTACGAGAAAGCCCGGGTCATCTCGGTGTCGTCGGGGAACCGGAAGTGGATGTGATTGACCACGTCGTTGGTCACCGGATCGTAGAAGTGCTGATCCCAGACGTAGGTGAAACCGTCGAGATCACGTTCCTCCTCCATCTCGGTGTACGACTCGCTTCCGCCGTAGGCATCGCAGATGAAGATCCCGTCGTCGGCGAGATCCCGGTAGACCGACGCGAAGTACTCCCGGAGTCCTTCCCGGGTCTTGAAGATGAAGTAACTGAAGTTCATCGCGAGCACGGTCTCGACGTCTTCGACGCCGCTGTTCCGCACGTCGCGAGTCACCAGTTCGACTCTTGCCTGCTGGCCGGCATCGAGGGAACTGAGATTGTGCTCCCGTCCCCAGCCCAGGACCTCCTGGTCGAGATCGACCCCCACCGCATGGTTCTCTTCACGACGTTGGATCCACTCGCAGGCCGCCGCGAAGGTGCCGCAGAAATCCTCTCGAAGCCGGGTCGCGGTCCGCCCTCGGATTCGTTCCCACACTCGATCGACGAAATCGATCTCGGGTTCGACCGCCTGCACCGAAAGCTCGTAGAGCTCGTGTCGGTCACTGCCTTCGGCGGTGCGCCATCCCTGCTTGACGGCCTTGGCCTGTTTCTTCTTCTCGGTGCGATTGGACATGGGGTCGAAGTGTATCGACGACGGACCGATTCGACGGGACATCGCCCGATTCCCACCCGTCGCTCAACCCCAGGATGCGAGCATGATTCCAAGGTCACCTCCCGAGACCACCCCGTCCCGGTCCAGATCCGCCGGCCCTCCCTGACGACCCCAGTCGGCGAGAAGGATCCCGAGATCGGCTCCACCCACGATTCCATCCCCATCGAGGTCGGGTGAGGGCGATCCGCATTCGAGGTTTGATATCGAGACGCAGGGAGCATCCCAGGCGATCACGCAGCAATAGGGGTCGATCCCGCAGGTCGTCTCGCAACAGGACTGGTCATCGCAGCCAGGAAGCGGGCGGACCTGGTCACAGGGGCCGTTCAGCCCGCAGGAAGGAATCGATTCGCAGGCTCCGCAGATCGTGGCGGCGATCGCCACGCAGGTCTCGTCCCACCCCTCCTCGCAGCAGAAGACGTCGATCGCGCAGACACAGGCATCGATTTCGGGCTCGGAGGATCCCGGCGTCCCGATCTCGCACGGATCATGCGGCGGGTCCAACTCGATTCGAATCTCATCCATCCGGGTCGCGTCCGCGACGCTGGAGCCGGAAGCGAAACGAAGTCGAAACGGCCCCCCCCCGAGGATCGGCGTGAGATCGACGTCGATCGGGCGACAGCCGGAATCGAAGGCCAGAGGCACCCGGGCGATTTCAAGCAACGTCCCATCCGCCAACCGCGCCTCGATCACCGGTCCCGGCACCCCCGGCTGGGTCTCGCACTGGAATCGAAGCCGAGCGGACCCTGCCTGATCGAGGTCGAGACATCGGGTCTCGATGGTCGACCAGGGGAACCCGCCACCGAAACGAAGCGCCACGTCATCGGGGCCGGCACAGCTTCCGGACGTCGTGAGATACGGCCCCGCCCCGTCGCAGGCCTCGAAGAGATCCGGAAAGGCGAGGCAGACTCCGCCGGGAATGTAGGTCTCCCCGAAATCGAGGGAGAGTCCGGGGAGGCAGTCGACGCCGCAGTCGCCGCATCCGCCGACGGAAACCGTGGCCACGCACGTGGCATCCCAGGCGGTCTCGCAGCAGAAGGGATCCAACTCGCAGACACACGCCTCGGTCACCTCGTCGATGCAACCCGCGGCGCCGACCTCGCAGCATGCATGAGACGCCGCGGAGTCGCAGTCGGAACCCTCCACGAACACCTCGTCGATCAGCATCACCGACGCACCTCCGTTGAACCACTCGACCAGGATCGCATCCCCATCCGTCGGTGCCAGATCCTCGATCGCGAGGTCGACGCAGGCACCCCCCGTCGACTGGATCGGCACCTGGATGCCGTCCTGGACACCACATCCACCATCCGAGACTCCCAGTCGGATCGAGGATCCCGTGGTGTCGAGGCCCGCGACGTAGGTCCAGATCCGGATTCGACCGCAGTCGACCGTCAGCCGGATGGAAGCCGCGATCGATTCCCCGGGTCCGAGCCGCCAGGCCCCTCCGGTGGGACAGAATCCATTGCCGACCTGTCGTCCTTCGGTCCGGCACCATTCCATCGCGGATCGCGGTCCATTCCGGTCCGTCGGGGAGGTCGAGAATTCGAACGACTCGAGGTGCAGCCCTTCCCAGACCGGGTCGCCACCGAGACCGGATGAACCCAGGACGGATCTCGGCGTCCACGCCGACAGCACGACCATCCCGAGGGCGAGGCACGGACCGAGGAACGAACTGAAGCGCGTGGGTCGGGTCATGATTTCACGTCCTGATCATGCCCCCTTCAGCGTCGCCGACCCCTTGAACCCGGAGACATGAGGCCGGGGATTTCTCGGGGAATCCCGACGACCGGCATGACCCGCACGACCCGAATCAGAGATACTCCCCCAATGCGTCCCACACCTCATTGTGTTCCCTCCGAAACCCGGCGATCACCCTGGAATCTCGGTCCGTTGCTCGGCATCCTGTTGGCCGGCCTCGGACTCGCATCCGGCTGCACTTCGACGCCGATCTCGTTCACCGAACTGCCGATGCGGGATGGTTCGCTGGGAACCGAGGTCGACTGGAACCGGGTGGTCGAGGATTCACTGCAGGCGCAGATCGTGGTGATCGGAGAGGAGCATGACGACCTCGTCGCGCATGGCTTCCAGCTCGCACTGGTCGAGGATCTCGTGGCGATCGACGATCGAACCGCGATCGCGTTGGAGATGCTGGAACGAGACGAACAGGATGCGATCGACGCCTGGATCGCGGGTGATCTGCCCACCGGGGAATTCGTGACTGCAACCGGGTCGACGAACTGGGGCGGCCCCGATTCCTGGTCGAGTTTCTACCAACCGATCCTCGACGCGGCCCGCGATGCAGGGTCACCGATCATCGCGGCCAACGCCCCTCGGGAGTACGTTCGCCAGGCGAGACTGGAGGGCTACGAGGTTCTCGAGGACCTCCCGGCCGAGACCCGCGCGAACTTCGAGATCCCGACCACGCTCGATCAAGGTGGCTACTGGATTCGATTCCGCGATCTCATGCGGGAGATGAGTGAGAAAGACGTTCCGGAGGAGAACATCCGCAAGGTCTTCCGGAGCCAGATGGTGTGGGATGCGACGATGGCTTCTTCGGCCGTCCGGGCCCTCGAGCGACCGGAGATCGATCGCGTCGTGTTGCTGGTGGGGCGATTCCACGCGGACTTCGAAGGCGGCACCATCCGGGAGATCCGACGGCTCCGGCCGGACGTCGAACTTCTGGTGATCAGTTGCGTCAGTTCGAACGATCCCGGACGCCTCGGCGACGAGGATCTCGGGCGAGCCGACATCGTGATCCACACCGGTGAATGATCGGTGTCCGCGGCCGGCTCGCCAGGGGACCCATCACCGGTGATCAGCCGGCGCCGATCATCTTGTTGAGCTGGGACTGATCCTTGGCGATCTTGTAGAGCTTCTCGATCTTCATCATCGACATGAGGCCGTGAAGCTCCTTGCTGAGCCCGAAGAGGATCGAATCGGACTTCACCCCGTTCGCGGTGTTTCGGAGCGCGATGCACATCCCGAGTCCCATCGACGACATGAACGTCGTGCTGGTCATGTCCAGAACCAGGTGGTCCAGATCCTTCCCCATCTCCTTGAAGTAGGGCTCGACCTCCTTCTGGATGATCGGAGCTTCGCGCTGACCGATGCTCGGGCCGACGGGCTTGATGAGCAGGATTCCGGCTCGGCGGGTGATCTCGACGAGGCTGGTGGCGTGCTTGTCAGGAAGGCTGGACATGGGTCACGGTCTCGGGGGACGAATTGGTCCGGGGCCAGGATGGCCCCGGAACGGGAACGGCGGAGTGTAGCGGAGGAGGACGATCGGGCGGCTGCTGGCTACCGTGCGTTTCATGACCACGAGATCCACATCTGTCTCCGCCAGAACCGCCATCACCGGAGCCCGGATTCTCACCCTGGCCTCCGCCGACCCCTCGGATCGAGATCCTCGACGAGGGAGAGACCTCGCAGACCTCGGTGTGGTGGATCGGGGTTGGATTCTGATCGAGGAGGGCGGAATCAAGGAGATCGGGGCCGGAGATGCCCCCGTTCTCACGGCTGAAACCAGGGTCGTCCATGCCGAAGGTCGGGTCGTGATGCCTGCCTTCGTCGACTGTCACACGCACGCCTGCTTCGCCGGTGACCGAACCAACGAATTCGAAGCCAGACTCGCCGGGGTCAGCTACCTCGACATCCTCGCCGGCGGAGGCGGGATCATGGCCACCGTGCGGGCGGTTCGAGCGGCGGAAGAGACACTGCTGGCCGAAGCCCTGGTCGGTCGTCTGGAGCGAATGGCCAGATTGGGAACCGGGACGGTCGAGGTGAAGTCGGGATATGGACTCGATTCGGAGACGGAACTCAAGATGCTCCGAGCCATTCGACTCGCATCCGAACGTTCCCCCCAGATCGTGATTCCGACGTTTCTCGGGGCTCACGCCCTGGACGCCGACGCCGAGGACTCCGTCGTCGCCATCGACCGCATCATCGAGGAGACGCTTCCGGAGGTGGCCGCGGCCTTTCCCGGCATCGTCTGCGACGCCTACTGCGAACACGGAGCCTGGAACCTCGCGGATTGCCGACGACTCTTCGAATCGGCCCAGGAACTGGGATGCCCGATCCGGGTCCACACCGATCAGTTCAATCGCCTCGGAATGACCCGGCTCGCACTCGAGATGAACGCCCGGAGCGTCGATCACCTCGAGGCGACGTCATCCACGGATCTTCAACGAATCGCGCAGAGCGAAACCATCGGCGTGCTGCTCCCCACCAGCGGGTTCTCGCTTGACGATCGATACGCGGACGGGCGGACCTTCATCGAACAGGGCGGCGCGGTGGCGATCGCGAGCAACTACAACCCCGGCTCCGCCCCGTCACCGTCGGTTCCGCTCGCGATCGCCCTCGCCTGCCGGAAATGCGGGATGCGACCGGCGGAGGCGATCACCGCCGCGACCTGGAACGCCGCGTGCGTACTCGACCTTCAGGACGAGGTCGGATCGCTGGAACCGGGAAAACGAGCCGACCTGCTGCTTCTCGACACCCGGGATGAACGGGATCTCGGGGTGGAGATCGCGGGGCCCGGCCCCATCGGCATGATGCTGGGTGGTGCCTGGCAGGACTTCGCCTGGAAGGGCTAGTCGACGAATTCTCCGAAATACGAGGCTGGAGGAAAAGTCGCCCCGGATGAGAACCGATGGACCGAGAGCCTGCATCGGGCAGGCAACTGTTCATCCACTTCCCCGGATCGGATCGTCATGACTTCGCTGATGGAATCGGCGGGCGGCTCGAACCACGGGATTCTCACGACTGGGAGACGATCTTCATGAGTTACGGCTTCAACACCCCCGACTTCGGTGGGTACAACAACTGTTTCAGCGACTTCTCGAACTTCAGCGGCCCCTGCCCCACGGACTTCGCCCCCTTCGTCGGCGGCTACACCGGCAACTACGGCGCCCCCTATGGTGGCTTCACCGGTAACTGGAACGCCCCCTTCGTCGGTGGCTACACCGGCAACTACGGCGCCCCCTACGGTG
>NYWY01000044.1 GCA_002685335.1 Planctomycetaceae bacterium | reverse complement strand
GTTGACGTCCGCCTGACCGGGCGCGACGGCACCGAAGGCGAGCTGGGTCACCTTGCCCATGCCACCGATCGGATTGATGTCGGTCTCCCCGGTGGATCGGGTGGCGATCATCGCCAGCACCGAACTCATCGCGACCGCGAGCAGGGTCATCCACCAGGGGATGCCGAACACCGAATGCGCCACCACCATGGTGATGATGCTGGCCGTCCCGAGCCCGCCCATCCACCAGAGATTCGGAATCAACATCGACGGAGGTTCGAGCAGTTCCCCGTCCTCGAGGTCGCTTCGACCCGGGCGGAAGGTGTTCAGGATGGTCCGCCACGACAAGGCGAGATTCGCGAAGGCGTCCGCGATCATGATCGCCACCCCCGGCCAGAGGAGCCAGCCGCGAGGTCCGTCGGCGTAACTCATGATCGGGCCCTCGGCCCATCCCGCCGACTTCGACCAGGGACCGAGAATCGCCCAACCGAGGATCGAACCCAGCAGCAACGAGGTTCCCACCCGGGGACCGATCAGGATTCCCGCGCCGAACATCAGCGGAGAGAAGAGAAGACTGAACCCCCAGGCCCCTGCCGTCACGAAGAGCACGACCCAGCCGGCGGCTTCCACCGCCTCGCCTCCCTTGATCGCCGCGGTCACGTCGGGTCCGGCGATCAGGTTCGCGAACATCGGATGCTCGATGATGGGATAGAAGTATTTCACCTGCGTGAACACCGCGGCGACCAGGGCCCAGAGCAGGAGCATCCGAGCCTGCCGAAGGGCATCACCCGCGCCTCCGGCGGAATTCATCGAAACGATCGTCTCCGCGGTCGCGGTCCCCGTGGGAAATCGAAGCTTCTCGACCACCACCATCTGGTTTCGGAGCGGCACCGCGTAGAAGACGCCGAGAAACCCGACCGCCAGCGCCCAACCCGCGAGCTGGAAGTAACTGAACTCGACCCCCATGAGACCCAGGGCGGGAATCGCGGAGAGCATGCCGGCGGCACTGGTCATGGATCCGGCGGCACTACCCGAAGTCTGGGCGATGTTGGTCTCCAGCACCGACAGCTGGCGGGCACCGATGGGCGCGAGGATCTTCCAGATGCTGAACCCCAGGATGGCCGCGATGAGCGAGCCACCGATCGACCAGCCGGTCTTGAGACCGAAGTAGATGTTCATCGAGGCCACCACGCATCCGAGCGCGCACCCCGTGAGCACCGCTCGCAGGGTCAGCTGGGCTTCACCTCGGCTCGGACGATGCACCTGTTCGGCGCAACGGATCGGTTCCAGACCCTCGGTCTCGGTGCCCGCTGAATCCGCGGTCGGAGAGGTGACGTCGCTCTGATGATGGTCGCTCATGATTGGAATCTAACCCCAGACGGCCGATCCCGCCCCGGAGACGTCCCACCGCTAGGCTTGGGGCATGAACGCCACCCTCCATCACTCCGACCGAGCCGAAACGTCGTTCGGATGCCGTCTGCCGGCACTGCTGGCGATCTTCGCGCTGCTGATCGGTCGATCGGCGCTGGCCGAAGAGCCGCCCCCGAACGTCGTGGTCTTCATGGTCGACGACCTGGGCTGGCAGGACGTCTCCTATCCGTTCGGCCCCGAAGTCACCGAGTTCAACCGCCGCTATCACACTCCGAATCTCGAACGGCTCGCCCGCGGAGGCACGGTCTTCACCGACGCCTACTCCGCCAGCCCGGTCTGCACCCCGACCCGGACCGCGTTTCTCACCGGCAGCCATCCCGCCCGGACCGGCATCACCTACTGGACGCTGCACGCGGACCGTGACACCTCGACCTCGCATCCCCGACTGGTGAATCCACCCTGGCGACTTCAGGGACTCGCCGAAGGCGACGTGACTCTTCCCGCGCTCTTCCAGAAGGCGGGGTATCGCACGGTCCACGTCGGCAAGGCGCACTTCGGCGCGATCGGCACCAGCGGGGCCGATCCGACCCGCCTCGGGTTCGAAACCAACATCGCGGGCCATGGCCCCGGTGGGCCCGGCAGCTTCTATGGAATCCATGATTTCGGCGCGAAGAAACGCCGGGGCCAACAGGGTCCGAGCGTCTGGGACGTCCCCGGCCTCCAGCGACATCACGGGCGGGACGTGTATCTCACCGAGGTGCTCGCGGACGAAACGGTCAACGAGATCCGGAAGTCCCGCGAGGATCCGCGCCCCTTCTTCGTGCACTTCGCCCCGTACGCGGTGCATGCACCGATCATGCCGAACCATCGGTACCTTCATCGGTACGAGGATCTTCCACCCCGCGAAGCCGCCTACGCCACGATGATCGAAACCATGGATGCCGCCCTCGGAAGAATCATCGAGACCCTCGAGGAACTCGATCTCACCGACGACACCGTCGTGGTCTTCGCGAGTGACAACGGTGGTTTGTCCGCGCATGCGCGAGGCGGTACTCCACACGTCCACAATGCGCCGCTTCGAAGCGGAAAGGGTTCGGCCTACGAGGGCGGCGTCCGAGTGCCGCTGGTGATCGCCGGCCCGTCCCGACTCGGTCTGCACGGTGACGAACGACGGGTTCCGACTCCGGTCTCGGTGATGGATCTCTTTCCCACCCTTCTTGACCTGGCGGCGATCGAGGTCCCGACCGAACACGCCCCCGCGGTGGATGGACGCTCGCTGCTCGGACTGCTTCAGCCGGACGACGTCCAGAATGCCCAGCCGGTCCGCGGTCTCGGGTGGCACATGCCCCACCAATGGGGCGCGAAGGGCCCGGGGATCGAGCCGTTCACCTCCTACCGTCGGGGAAACTGGAAACTCCTCTACTTCCACGACGGTCCACGAGTCGAGTTGTACGACCTCCAGTCCGATCTCGGAGAAACCACCAATCTCGCCCGACGGCATCCCGACGTCCTTCGAGACCTGCTGATCGAACTCGACCAATGGATCCACCGGACGGGGGCCGACCTCTCGCTCGACCTGGTTTCGAATCGGCCGATCACCACCCCCGCGGAATTCGCCTCCCGCCTCCCGGAATGATTCGGCCCCGGTCCGCGCCCGTCAGCCCGCGGGCGGGCGGGGCAACGATCGATCACGGTTCGCACGACGCGGTAGTCGATCCGGCACGAGTTCTCCCTCGTCCGCCGCCGTGGATCGATCCAGGTCGTCGGCGTGCACCGCGAGGAACGCGCTTCGATCATCCCCGCCCGCCAGATCGATCCACTCCCGGCTTCCCACTCCCGGGGGAATGTCTCGAACCGGTTCACGAAGCACTCGATCCCGAAGGGTTCGAAGCAACTCGCGGTCGTCGAGATGATCGGTGTGAAGAAGGAAGACGTCGATCGACGCCAATCCGTCCACCACCTCCTTGACGAGTTTCGGAATCATCTCCTCCTCGAGAACCCGCTCGTCGGGGAACGACATTCCGATCTCCGCCAGTTGTTCCAGATTCGTGGTGATCGGCGCCTGCTCGAGGTCGTACACCAGAGACCACAGTCCAAGGTCTCCGTCTTCACCTCGTTTCATCGCGGCGGATCGAAGAAGTTCAATCGAATCGGATCGCCGTCGTCGCTTCGCTTCGAGGATCGTCTCGACTCCGTCGTCATGTCGCATCGGATCGTCTCCCGGCCCCTTGCCGAAGGCACCCCGACGCGAATCTACAACCACCGTGAACTCCGCCTGGAGAAGCCGCGGTTTCTCGTGGTCACGAAGGCCGTGTGCACCGACGAAAGAAAATCACCCCGTTGCCGGTAGGCAACGAGGTGACAGGAGGAGAAAGAGATGACATCTGAGGTGTCGATTGAACGCCTCGGCGTTCGTTCGCGTTTTGTCCCCGGAAGCCGATCCTCACAGGGATACGACCTCCGCTAGAGGATTGATCGGCCATCTCTCGAAGAACCGTCACTTTTTTTCGGACGATTCGAACCAGACGTCACGATCCTCATCATCGAAAAGTCGGCTGAACGCCGATCCTCTCACCGAAAACCCTGTTTCAACACGGTTTCGGGTCCTGCCAGTCACTCGAGACCGGCGTCCCATCAGCGCCGCACCCGGGTCGATGATTGGTGACAACCTTGCAGATACTGCGCTTTTTCATCGTGGAGGCATGATGCAGTCGTTCGCAGCACTGATCAATCCACCCTGGCGGAACCGGTTTCGAATCCTCTCGAGCGGCCATTCCTGGAGTCCTTCCAGCCGCAACGATGCTGATTCACCGGGGAGGAACGTCAGGAGATTCAGATCGACCGTCGCGTTCGGATCAACCCGGGCGACATCGACGTAGAAATCACGAACCAGATCACGAGCGTGAAGGTCGACCCGATGTCCACCCGAATCTTCGAACACCTCGAGGTCGATCGAAGTCCGCGGCATCGAGATCCACGCATCCTTTCCGTAGAACCAACATGCCCGCTCACCGTCGGCTTCGGCGACCAGGTACTCCATCGACGCATCCTCGGGCATCGACATGCCGGGGTCGATCGGCGTCCGGTCGACGCCGAAGCCGGATGCGTTCAGTTCGAGTTCGGTGGCGACGATCTCCCGCCCCGTGAAATCGACCCGGCGCACCCGCACGTGCGGATTCCAGGATTCCCGATCGCCGTTGGCGATCGCGACCTCCAGGCCTTCGGACCCCACGGAAAAAGCGAGGAGTCGCGGTCGGCAGGCGGTTCGCGCCGCCCACCACGCCGGCTTCACCCGACCCGCCACGTCGATCAATGACCACGAGTGTCCGGTCCACGCGTCATTGAGTTGCCAGACCAGGGCCCCACCACACCGTGGCTGGTTCAATCGAAGCCATTCGTAGGTGAAGGTCGTCGCCCGGGCCTGAAGCAGTTGCATCCGCCAGAGACGGCCGTCGAGATCCGTCGCGGGCGAGAACCATTCCTCGAGCCACCGATCGTACTGCTGCTCGTCGCCACCCCATCCGCGCTGACGTCCCGCGAAACCGGCCATCGCTTCCGGTGACTCCGATGCGAACACCGCGGGACCGAGGGCGGCTTCGATCGTGGTTCTGGAGGGTGGCCCTTGATGACCGAATTCACTCACGAAACGCGGGACCATCTCGCGGACCGACTCGACCTTGAGATCCCAGGTGTGCCGATCCCCGTGATCAGGATCGTTGGGATCCGCCTCGACCGAGCCGGACCATGGGCTGTCCGGCAGGAACGGGCGGGACGGATCGAGTTCGGCGACCACCGCGGGGAGAAGTTCCGTGAAGTAGCGACGTCCCCAGGTCTGCGCCGGATCCATGCGTTCCTTCCATCCCCAGTTGCGCCACGCGAGAACGTTCTCGTTGCCGCCGCACCAGATCACGATGGACGGATGCGACGAGAGGCGGCCGACCTGCTCCCGGGCTTCCCGTTCGATCGACGCGGGATAGGGATCCTCCTCCGGATAGGTCGCGCAGGCGAACATGAAGTCCTGCCAGACCATCACGCCGAGTTCGTCACAGACGTCGTAGAAGTCATCCGACTCGTAGACGCCGCCACCCCAGACGCGAAGCATGTTGAACCCGGCGTCCACCGCCTGGACGATTCGCGCGCGAACCGAATCCGCGGACGCGGTGCCGGGAAAGAGACCTTCGGGAATCCAGTTCGCCCCCTGGCAGAAGATCGTCTCTCCGTTGACCACCACCTGGAATCGGGAACCCTCGGAATCGGACCCGGTCTCCAGGGCTGCGAGCCGGAGACCGATTCGTCGAGTCACGACGTCGAGCAGTTCCTCTCCTCGCCGGAGTTCGACCCGCAGCCGGTGAAGCGGCTGGTCGCCCCGTCCGCGAGGCCACCACCGTTGCGGATCCTCGATGCGGAGTCGAGCGACGCCGGCGGAGACGCCGTCCTTCGCGCGGACATCGACGGTCTCGGTGAACACCCGGCCGTCCGGGGCGTCGAGGCTGACCGTCGCTCGAAGCGAGCCGGGCCCGCCGGTCACGGCGTCGACCGCGAGATCCAGATGCGTCTCCAACACCGCCAGCCGCTCGTTGCAGGAGGTGACCAGGGGGCGGACCGCTTCGATCCTCGCATCCCGCCAGCATTCGATCCGAACCTCCGCCGGAATTCCCAGGCTCGGGCATTGCGGTCCCCAGTCCCATCCGAAACTGCAGGAGGCCTTCCGGAGATACGAATAGATTCCCCAGTCGCCGTCGGCGTTGACCGGTCGATCGCCGTGGAGATCGACCAGGCGATCCAGTTCGACCAGTGGCGATCGAAGTCGGACTTCAAGTCGCTCGCCGGCTTCGATTCCCGCACGATCGATCCGAAAGCGGTGCCGATGGAACTGGTTGCTGACCTCCCCGAGAACCTCGTCGCCCAGACAGACCCGACCGACGGTGTCGATCGAATCGAAGACCAGATCGACCACCGAATCCCGTGGAACCCCCGCCGGGAGATCCGCGTCGCCCATCGAACGCGACCAGGTCCAATCGGAGCGGCCGACCCACTTCTGCCGTTGCTCGCCGTCACCCCGATCGGGATGCGGTATCACGCCGGCGGCGATGAGATCGTGATGGATCACGCCGGGCACCGTGGCCGTCAACTCCGCCGGCAGCGACGCGGGCGGAATCCCCTGTTCAGGATCACCGCCGGTGCGGGCGACCCTCCAGTCATCGTGGATTCTCCGCGTGCGGCGGTGCGCGTCGTTCATGCGTCAGACTCCCGACCCTGCCCCATCGGATCTTCATCGGCGTTGTGATGATCCACGACCCGACCATCGTCCCGCGCATCCGAATCGACCTGCTTCAGGAGTCTGAACATCCGGACCAGATCGCGCAAGCCACCGATCAGGAACCACGCGGTGACCAGGACCGCGGTCCCCAACGCCAGCATCAGCCACCACCGCCATGCCTCGAGCCATGAATCATCGGTGATCGGATCCAGCCCCAGACCGGGGCCGAGGAGATGTCGAATCATGCCGACCGCGAAGACCGCGGTGAAGAAAAGCGGCCAGGCGATGGTGATCGCGGTGATGAATCGATCCCAACCCGTCATCCGTCGGTCGAATCCAAGTCGCTCCCACCAGCGGTTCGAACGATCGGAATCCTCTTCGGTCCGCTCCGATCGGTGGAGCATGCGGTCGAGATCGAAGGGTTCGCGGCAGGTCACGAGGGACACCACGATGTAGAGGGCGACCGAGATCAGGATCGACCAGAACGTCAACACCTGGCCGGTCACTTTCTCCCGGACGTGCCAGGCCAGGGAGAGAACGGTGCGTTGGAATCCGGTGGCGGCCGGTTCGAGTTCCAGCACCGCGGATCGACCACCATCGAGGCTCACCACCATCTGCGAGCCGTCCGAGCGGAGGGTCGGAGTGGCCACCGTCTCCCCGTTCTGGCCGAGGATCACGATCGAAGCGACCGCCTCCACCGCGTCGGGTCCGGATTCCAGGACACCACTCCAGGACCCCGTCACCCCGGGCTGGTCGAACGGAATCGCGGCCTCGACGACCTCCACCCCCGGTTCGAGCGGCAGCGACGCCTGCCCGCCATCGATCAAAGTCGATTCGATCGTCAGGACCGGATGGGGCGACACGATCGACGCCGGCAGCTGTTTCACCACGACCCCGAACCCGGCGAGCATCATGCCCGCCACCATCGCGGCCCACGCCCCGGCGGTGGTTCCCCGTCGCCAGTAGAGCCCGCCGATGATCGCACTCCCCGCCCCGCCCACGAAGATCGCCCCGGTGAGCGCGAGGAACATCGCCACGTATTGATTGGGCGTGTAGTTGAAACTGAAGATGAAGGCGAAGATCGCGACCCCGAGGATCGAGGCCCGCAGAAGCCAGAGATGGGCGCGAGCTCCGAGCGGCTTCTTCCGGAACGGCAGCACCACGTCCTGGATGAAGATCGAACCCCAGGAATGCAGGTAGCTGTCGTTGGTCGAGATGAACGCCCCCACCAGCGCGGCGGCGAAGAGCCCGAGCAGTCCCGAGGGCAGCATGATGCTCGCCGCCGCCGGCGTCCGAAGCTGGCTCGCCAGCACCTCCGGGTCGCCTCCGAGCACCGGTTGGGACGCGATGATCGCTTCGATCTCCGCCGCTTCGGCGGCATGCTCGGGCGAGGTCATCACCACCCGTATGCAGATCGGAAGCACAAGGGTGATCAACATCAGCACCCGATATCGCCAGCCGTTGAGGATGTTGGCCATCTTCGCTTCGTGAGCGTCGATCGCCGCCGCGTTGTAGCCCGACGTCCCCTGCCAGCCGAGCATCCCGTAGAACAGGACGATGACGCTGATCACCCAGTAGAAGGCGTTGAAACGCTCCTCCTGCCCGAGGTCGAAGGGATTCACCAGCGACTGACCTTCCGGAGCGGAAAGCAGCGCGGTGCCGATGTCCGACCAGGAATAGGTGACGAGCAGGAAGATCATCACCGCGAGAAAGACCAGCTGGCCGAACGATCCCTGGATGAAGTCGGTCACGATCACCGCCACCTGCCCACCGATGAACACGAAGAACAGCGCGGTTCCCAGCAGGACCCCCATCAGCAACGGGAAGGTCCCGACCTCCACGCCCACGACCTGGACCACGGGCGGAAGACCACACAGAGCGATGAAGAACCGAGCCGCGACCGACGGGAAGACCCCGTAGTTCAGGATTCCGCCGATGAAGGCCACGAGCCCCGCGAAGACTCGGAACTTTCGGGAGTACCGGATTTCAAAGAACTGCGCCATGGTCAGAGCACGGGTCTGACGGAACCGATAGACGACCCAGCCCGAGCGGCGGTGGTGCTGGTCCAGGAGCTCCTGATAGCGCTCGTCGCTGCGCGGCGCGGGGTGCATCCGCAGCGCCCAGCGGCGGTCGGGCAAATAGACGCAGGGACCCGTGTGCACGTAGCCAGAGCTCATGGCCGAGCGATCGCCTCCTCGTCGCTAGCATGCGCGGCCCAGCACGACCCGACAACCCGCGATTCCTGTCGAGGAATGCTGACCGGAGTGTCAGCCTCCGGCGCGAGCCGGACCCCTCCCAGGACCGTGCCGCCAGGATCCGGTTCTGGACGCTTTTTCGTCAGAGTCCAGCGAGTCCCATAGCAGTTAGGCCGGCGGCTCCTGCCTTGCAGCTCCTAGGGTCGGGGGTGAAGACCATGACCGATCCGTCCGGGATCGCAGGCGAGCTACGCCGCAGCTTCGAGCAGCCAGGGGGCTGGCGCGACCTGATCGCTCCCGTGGTTCGCGGCGGCGCGGCCGCCCTCGAGGTCGCC
>NYWY01000043.1 GCA_002685335.1 Planctomycetaceae bacterium | reverse complement strand
TCCTCCTCCCACTCCCGGGCCTCGATCTCGATGTGGTGCGTCAGCAGTTCGAATTCGTCCGAGAGACTCGGGGGAGGATCCAGTCGGCGCTGCAGGAACTCGAGAATGACTGGAAGGTCTGGGAAACCCGGCACCAACGGCGATTGGAGACGCAACGGCAGAGACTCGAAACCCTCGACGTCCCCGTGGCCCAGGTCCGGGTCGCGGTGATCGAGGAAGGAACCCACACGGTCGAGATCCGCTATCTCCGCCGCGGAGCCGCGTGGAGCCCGGCCTATGCCGTGCGGAGCCGACAGGAGATCGACGTGATGCCGGTGGTGTTCGAGGCGATCGTCACCCAGTTCACCGGTGAGGACTGGAGCGACGTCGAGATGGCGTTGTCCTCGGCCAGCCCCTCCTCGCCGGGATTGCCTCCCGACATCCAGCCGATCTACGTGGAACGTGCCAGATCGAACATGGATCCCGACTCCGTCCAGTACAACGTGCGAGTGCCGGAAACTCCGGCGCGAAAAGCCGGAGTCGCTTCGGCCGATGACGCCATGAGTGCGATCAGGACCGCGGCGATGGTCTCCGGAGGGAGTGCGGTGACCTACGAACTTCCGGGCCTGGTTTCGGTGGCCGCGGGCGGGGCCACGTCGACCCTGCGGATCGCGTCCTTCGAGGCACCATCGACTCGAGTGCTCGTCGCCAGGCCGGTGGAGAGTGAACAGGTCTACCTGCGGGGGGACCTGGTGAATCAGAGCGAGTTCGTGCTGCTGGCGGGGAGGGCCGCGTTATTCATGGAGGGTGAATACGTCGGTCCGTCGCGGATCGAGGAGGTTCCTCCCGGCGGTGGATTCGAAGTCTGGTTCGGACCCGATCCGACCATCACGATCTCCCGGATGGTGGTGGCTCGAGACACCCAGCGGACCGGATTGCTCGGCGGGGGGCGACAGACCTCGATCGACTATCGGATCGAACTCCGCAACGACGGGGCGTCACCGGCGACGGTCGAGGTCTGGGATCGCCGGCCCGTGAGCCGGGAGGAGGACATCGAAGTCCGAATCGTGGACGCCTCGCCCCCGGTCGCGGACGATGCCGTCTATCGCGGGCTCGCGGCCCGTCGAGGGCTTCTGAAGTGGATGGTGGAACTCGGGCCCGCCGGCAGCGAGAACGCGTCTCGAACCATCACCTGGACGGTCCGGGTCAATCGACCGAGCGATCTGGATCTCTCACCCATTCCGGATTGATCCGGAACCGTCACCGGTTCGCCGGGAGACTCAGTCCTCCCGCAGTCCGGCCCGGACGCCACCCTGCTCGAGCAGTCGGATGACCGTCTGGCGATCGGGGAATTCCGCATCTCGAAGACCGTCGACCAGGGATCTCACTCGGATGTCCTGCCGCAGGTACTGAAGTGCGAGGTCGGCGACCGCGGCGGGTTCCATTCCGTCGAGGAAGTCGATGCCTTCCCGGTAGACCATGCCGGACGCGAGCCGCTTGGCCATCATCCAGTGCTGGTATCGCTCGGGAAGTTTGGTCCAGATTCGATCGCCACCGGTTTCCTGGAGGATCTTTGGCAGGTGGTCCCGAACCAGTTCTCGCGCGGTGCAGAGGTCTTCCGACGACCACTCGGAGATGGCTTCCATGATCGCGGGGGCGGAGGCATTGATGATCCGGCTGAGCTTGATCGAAAGCTGAGGCAGGCTGGTGCCGGGATGTCGACGGTGCTCGGCGATGAGCAGTTCCGCCTCGACTCGAGCGAGTTCGCGGAGGCGATCGAGCACCTGGGCGACGAATTCCGGCTTGATCGCGAGGAACTCCTCCTCGTCCAGCACCATGCAGGCGCCGATCTCGAAACTGGAGCAGATCACCCCGCACTTGTTGGCCGAGGAATCCTTCGCGATCACGCAGCCGGCCTTGGAGAGTTCCTCGCGGGCTTCCGGAGTCAGAAAGAGATTGGCTCCCTCGGAGATGACCTTCGCGCTCGGAGTTCCGTCCTCCTGGAGGAACTCCTGCCAGTTCCCGGCGTGAATCGTCGCCGGACGGCCGCCGGCGGGGACGAACGCATCCGTCACCACGCGGTTGTGCAGCGTGTTCCTCAGCTGGGCGCCATCCGGCTCGTCGACGCTGGTGATGCGGCCCCGGGCACCGAGTTTCGATTGATCGAAGGCGGCGATCGGAAGCGCCTCCTCGAAGAGACGCATGAGTTCCGGCACGTCGAAACCATCGGGGTCCTCGCCGGATCCGGAGCCGTCACCGATCGCGACGATGCGGGCGTTGCCGCCGTAGTCGCGTTCGAGGATCCGGATCATGTTGCCCGCGACGTCGCCGTCGGGACCGCCGGTGATCTTGACCGTGAAGGGCTGGGTCTTCGGGTCGATGCCGACCGAACGAAGCGCCACTTCGAGGAAGACGTTCACACCTTCGCTGGTGACTCCGTAGACCTTGTGATTGATGCCGGCACCGGGCTTGGAACTCATGAAGGCGGTGGGGAGCGAATACCCGCGGAGCCGGGCCCGCTGCACGATCCACTGGATATGGGCGGGGGTGATGTTCTCGTCCGGGCCGAGGTAGATCAGTTCCTGCATCCCGCCGTGGTCCACGATCTGGGCCCGGGTCTCGGGATCCTCGGTGATGAGGTCGAGGATCGAGTTCACGAAGGCCTTGACGCAGCGGTCGATTCCGGAGCCGGGCTCGAGGAGGATGGCGGCCTTGGCGCCGCCTTCGGGGATGTCCTTGTTCTTCAGCTGCTGGGCGAACGAGAGCCCGTAGACCTCGTCGTAGAGCCGTTCGCTCTCCCGGGCGTGCTGGGCTTCGGTTCGAGGCATGACCACTCGAAGGCCGCCGCGGGCGATGTCCTGGAAACGGACATGGAAACCATTGAATCCGCGGCCGTGGACGAAGAACGATCCGAACGGCATCTCCGGTCGATCCTCGTTCTGCATGAAGGTCGGATCGAGTCGAAGAGCGAGTCCGAAACGCCCATGCACGTGGTAGTTGGTGCGGAGGGTGTGGCGAATCGCGTCGATCATCGTGAGGAGGACGGTCCGGGCGGTCTCGCTGGAGGCGATCCGTTCGATCTCGGACTCGAGGTCGCCGGCCCGGGTCGCGAAGGCTTCATCGTCCAGCGGGCCACGGGGATCGAACCTGGCCTTGAAGAGCCGGGCGATCTGGGTGGCGAGGCTGAGATTGTTCTCGACCGACGCGACGATTCTTTCGCGGGTGAATTCGAAGCGGGCCCGTGGACTGAGGACCTGATGGACCAGATGCGAGAGGCCGAGCAGGATCTCGGTGAGGCCGATGTGTGATCGCGGATGGCGATCGAGCAGTTCGAGCACCTCGTAGTGGACCCACTTCACCCGGGTCAGGTCCTTTCGGACCCTGGTCCACAGTTCACTCTCGGGGTCGATGGCCTTGCCATCCGGACCCTTCACCACGAAACCGACGTAGGTCACCACGCCATGCGGCGGATTCTGCACCACGTCGAGGTAGGCCCGGGCGATGCTGATTCCGTGCCGGGACAGGAGTCGGGCGCTGCGCTCGAGCGACGTGCGGGTTCGGGCATTGCCGAAGACCACGGTGATCCGGCTGAGACCGGGATCGGCTTCCGGTTCGATCTCGACGATGGTTCCGTCGGTGCCGCTGACCCGCTCGAAGAGATCGTTGTGATGGGAGATCCGGAGCGGGGTCAGGGTGTTGATGTAGTCACTGGCGCAATTCTGGAAGTGGTTGCGGATCGCTTCCGCGGTCCATTCCGGCCGGTTGGTCGAGGCCCATTCGATGGTCTGCTCGAGCTTCTGTCGTTGACTGGCGTCGTTCTCATCGAACGGGTGAGGGTCCCCGAATTCGAACGTGTCCAGCACGATCTGGCCGTCGTGACTGGTGTGCACCTTCGCCGCCCGCAACGAGTGGTCCATGGGGAGGTGCTTGACGATTTCCGCGAGCACGCCCGGACTGTCATCGGAGCGGAGCGTGGTCCAGACGGAGCCGTCGTCACTGACCAGGGTCATGTCCAGAGGGCGGTCCGAGGAACGAGCCGCGACGATCGCCTTGAGGTGGCTGAGCTGGGTGGTCTGATCGGTGTCCTGAAAGTACATCCGGGGCATCTGGTCGACGAACCAGGGAATGACCGTTTCGGCCGTGCCGTGAAAACTCTCCACGAGCTGCTCGAGGAGCTTTTCCGGTTCGGCGTGTCCGGTGGGCTGTGAGGGCTGGTCGGCGGCAGCGGTGTCCATCGGCGGCGGTCCTGATAGTGGTTCCGGACGTACTGGCCCGAAAGCCCGAAGTCCGCGGACGGAAAACCCGGAAAGAGTACCCTGTAACGGTCGCTCTCACCAAGGAATCGACCGGAGAGAGGACCCTCGCCAGTCGAATTTCATTTCGGATCCGTGGTCAGCCATGCTTGGAATCTCGATCGGTAATTTCGACGGTGTTCATCTGGGGCACCGATTGCTCGAAGAATCGATGGTCACGTCGCTCGGAGCCGGGGCTCGCACCGTGGCCGTGACCTTCGAGCCCGCGCCCGCGGTGGTTTTCGGGCGTCCCCCGACGCCGAGAATCCTCACCGCCGCCCAGCGCCGCCGCCGGCTTCTGGAGGCCGGATTCGATGATGTGTTCGAGTTCGAGACCACCCCGGCCCTTCTGGGGCTCGAACCCGAAGCCTTTCTCGATCGGCTCTTCGATTCACTGGGCGAGGTGCCCGCGATCATCGCCGAGGGGCCCGACTTCCATTTCGGCCGGAATCGAGCCGGAACCACCGCGACGTTGCGGGCGAGCGGTCTGAACCGAGGATTCGCGGTCCTGATTCCGGACGAGAAGAGAGTCCGACTGATGGACGGAACCGACGTCCCCGCGCGAAGTTCGGTGATTCGAAGATTGCTTGCCCTGGGGCGGGTGGAGGATGCCGGCCGGGTCCTCGGGCGACCGCACTCCCTGGTCGGCACCGTGGTGTCGGGTGATCAGCGAGGGCGGACGATCGGAATCCCCACTGCGAATCTGGACCTCGAAGGCGCCCTGCTCCCTGGAGACGGGGTCTACGCGGGGCAGGCGATCCTTCCCGACGGGGCCTGTCGACCGGCCGCGATCAGCATCGGAACCAAGCCCACCTTCGAAGAGACGCCGCCGGTGGCCGAAGTCCACATTCTGGACTGGGACGGGGATCTCGACGACTATGGATGGATTCTCGAGGCGACCCTCCTGCGTCGGCTCCGCGGTCAGGAGCGATACGACGGGCTCGACCCGTTCCTCGCCCAACTCGAACGAGATCTCTCGGCCACGCGACACGTCGCCGCCCTCGCCCCGGCCCATGATTCAAGTCCCCATTCCGGAAACCAGCCGTGAGCAACGCCGTCGAACATCCCTGGGACGAACCCGGATTCCTCTACCAGTCCAACGCCTCGCCCGAAGAACTGGCCGGTCGGCTTCGGACCGCGGGTTCGGTCCTGATCCTGACCCACCACAAGCCGGATGGTGACGCTCTGGGAACCAGCCTGGGTCTTCATCGCGGCCTTCGCGAGATCGGGATCGCCAGCGAGATCGTGCTTTCGGGGCCGATCGATCCGAACCTGCTCACCGTGACCACCGAGTCCGACCGGGTCGAACGGCTGGAAAGTCTCGGCGGTCTCGAGGGACGGCCTGAACCGGACTTGATCGCGGTCGTCGATACCGGAGCCTGGACCCAGCTGGAAGCGGTGGGTGAATGGCTTCGAAGTCGGACCGATCGGATCATCGGGATCGATCATCATGCTCGGGGTGGGTCGGTGGCCGGAAGTCGGGTGGTCGACACTCGCTGTGCCTCCGCGACCCAGGCCCTGGTACCGATCCTCGACGCGCTGGGAGTCGACCTCGCTCGGCAGGGGATCGCGGAAGCCCTCTTCCTGGGGTTGGCGACCGACACCGGTTGGTTCCGATTCTCCAGCGCCGGCCCCGACGTCTATCGCCTCGCCGCACGCCTGATGGAGAGCGGTGCGGACAAGGATGCCATCTACGCCCGAGTCGAGCAGAATGCCACCCCCTCTCGATTCGCGATGGTGGCTCGGGCCCTGGGATCACTGACCTTCGCCGATCACGGCGCGATGGCGGTGATGCGACTGGGACTCGAGGACTTCGCGGAGACCGGCGCGAACATGGAGGAACTGGCGGGCATCGTCAACGAGCCGCTCGAGATCGGAAGTGTCCGAGCCTCGGTGCTGTTGACGGAGGCCGAAGCCGGATTGACCAAACTGAGTTTTCGGTCGAAGCCGGACACCGATGGACGGGGCTTCGTCGACGTCAACGAACTCGCCGCCCGATTCGGAGGCGGTGGACACGTTCACGCAGCGGGGGCGAGGATCAAGGCCGAACTCGATGAGGCCCTCGAGAAACTCCTCGAAGTGCTCGGCGATTCCAGCTGAGTCGGAGGTGGCGTTCGAGTCGTTTCAGCCCGCGGTGGCGGGCGTGACGGTGTAGCCGAGCGCGGAGATCGCCGCTTCGACCTGT